>JAMPKV010000002.1:300000-579216 GCA_039962225.1 Microcoleus sp. AS-A8 | reverse complement strand
CCAGTATTGCCACCTTTTCACCCCGCTTCTCGGATTGATGACTAGTCGCTTCCGAGGGGGCGATGCTTTCACTCCTGCACCTGGAGGGAGGGTCTTACACCCTCATGGTCATTCAGTTATCATGGTTCTGATGGCTTGCGCCTCATTTACCAAGTCCGTCATCCCTAAATATGGCTACTTATTTCGACGGAACGAATCGCACCTACTACACCTTTATCCTAAGTTAAACAAATTTATGTAACAGGGTATAGCCTGTATTGAAAAGACTTGATATCTTGATAGTAGGCACAGAAATAAATCGGGATTTGGGGTTGTGCCTCCTGCCCTGAGCCACTTACAGCTTACTAGAGCTTGGTAGAAAGATAAAAGAAGGACGGCGCGTGTTTTAACTTAACTTGTGGCCTAGCTGATGTATAAAGTTCAGCAATGAGTAGCTAACAATGCGGTTAAAGCAGAGAGCCAAACCAAACTGAAAACCGATAAACGGAGGAATACTCAAGACTGTTTAGTGAAGGCTGTAAGCATCTGTAAACCCTAGTTGTATACTGTATTGAATAACTTGTGCGTGAACCAGGTAACCTTTACCTGGTTCACTGAGTTTTTGGGGATATTCGCCCATCATTTAAATTAATTACTAAAAAGCAGCCTAATCCTTGCCATTAAAATCCTCAAGCCGGCTCAGGCGAGGACGGATCAATTCAAAATCTCAAAATCCAAAATCCAAAATCGGTTAGCTTTGACATCTTCCCAGGCGCGGATGAGGATGAGAATGTAACTTTCGCCCCTCATGAAGATATGCAGCCCGAACTGAACGCTAATATCCTAATGGTTGACGACCATCCAGAAAATCTGGTGGCTCTAGAAGCGATACTAGATAGTCTCGGTCAAAACTTGGTAAAAGCTACATCAGGTATGGAAGCCTTGAGATGTCTGCTGAATCAGGATTTTGCGGTGATTCTGCTGGACGTTCAGATGCCAGGGATGGATGGATTTGAGACGGCGACACTGATTCGACAACGACCGCGATCGCAATATACCCCTATTATTTTTATCACCGCCATCAATCGCAGCGACACCCATGTAGCTAGAGGTTATTCCCTAGGTGCGGTGGACTATCTGTTCAAACCAGTTGAGCCGGAAATATTAATATCGAAAGTTGCCGTGTTTGTCTCTCTCCATAAGAAAACGGCCCAGGTGAAACGACAAGCTAAACAACTTGAAACGACAAACATTGAACTAGAAACCGAAATCAAATCGCGGCAACGTGCTGAAGAGTTGCTACGCCATGCACACGGTCAATTAGAAATTAAGGTTCAGGAACGCACAGCAGCATTAGCCAAAGCCAATGAATTACTGAAAGCTGAAATTGCTGAGCGTGTAAGGACTGAGGAAGCTTTGCAACAGGCAAAAGAAGCCGCTGAAGTTGCCAATCGTGCTAAATCAGATTTTTTGTCTATGGTATCTCATGAACTGCGGACACCCCTAACGTCTGTAATCGGTTTTGCCAAGATTATTAAGAAAAAACTAGATAGCGTTATCTTTCCTGAAATTACTACAGAAGACAAAAAGATTCAAAAGGCAATCAAGCAGGTAGGAGACAATATTGACATCATTGTTTCTGAAGGAGAGAGGCTAACCACGTTAATTAATGATGTCCTCGACCTAGCCAAGTTAGAGGCAGGAAGAGTAGAGTGGAAGCCAGAGCCAATCTCGGTTACTCAAATCATTGAGCAGGCAACCGCTGCTACATCAGCTCTGTTTGAGGCGAAAAGGCTTAAACTTTTTATAGAGCTTGAAGAAGAATTGCCTGAGATTCTGGGCGATCGCGACAGGTTAGTACAGGTTGTAATTAATTTAATTTCCAATGCCATCAAGTTTACGGAAAAAGGTTTTGTAACCTGTAGGGTCAGGAGAACAGATCATGCGATCACCGTCAGTATCATCGATAGTGGTATTGGTATTGCAGAGACTGACCGATCGCAAGTATTTGAGCAATTTAGGCAAATCGGCAACACTCTAACAGATAAACCCAAGGGTACAGGTCTTGGGTTGCCAATCTGCAAACAGATTGTGGAGCACCATGGCGGCACAATTTGGGTCGAAAGTGAACTGGGAAAGGGAAGTAATTTCTCGTTCACTTTACCTATCAATGCAGGAACAACGGTTGAGTTAAATAAAATCGATCTAGACATGACGATAAGGCAACTTAAAGAACCTGTAGTCACTAACATGCTGCCACCAGCTCAACAGAATAAAACTATTCTGGTTGTGGATGATGAGGCACCAATTCGCCAATTGCTCAGAGAACAACTCGAAGCCGAGGGGTATATTGTCAGGGAAGCGAAAGACGGGATGGATGCCATTACACAGGTAAGGATAAAAAGCCCAGACCTGATTATTTTGGATGTCGTCATGCCTCAAATGAGTGGGTTTGATGTAGCGGCTATACTTAAAAATAATCCTGACACTAGGGAAATTCCCATTATTATCCTGTCCATTGTAGGCGAAGAGGAAAGGGGCTATCGTCTCGGTGCGGACAAATATTTAGCTAAGCCCATTGATACAGAAGCGCTGCTCAAAGAAATTGATGTATTGGTTTCTCAGGGAACCTCAACGAAGAAAATTCTAGTCGTGGATGAAAATGTATCAGCCGCCAAGGCGCTGGCTGATGTCCTACAGGCTAAAGGCTACAGTGTAGTTGAGGCATTTACTAGCGACGAAGTGGTATCAAAGGCCAAATCAGTTAAACCGGATATGATTATTGCCAAATCTCTGGTTTTGGAGCATCCCGATCTGGTCAAGACTTGGCGATTTGAGAAAGAATTAGAAAACGTATTTTTTATTTTAGTAAATGATGAAGAATCTAGTGAATCAAATAAGTCTTAAACGGCTTGTTGATAAAAAAGAAGTAACAGCTATTATCAATGACATCAGCGATGTCATGAAAATGCCACTATGCATTCAGGATGCAGAGGGCAGAGTTGTACTGGGTCATGTCTCTAATGATTCACTGAACACCTATCCGATAAAGCTTGGAGAACAGGTGATTGGGTGGATCATCGGATTAGAAAATACTGCCATCGTCGCATCTCTTATCACTTATTTAGCCAATCAAGAATTTGAAAAAAAAACTTTGGCTCGTGAAACCCTGGATCGATATAAAGAAATAAATCTTCTTTATAATATTTCGGGGAAATTATCGATTTGTTTGGACTTTAATGCGGTCGCAAAATTAGTCATTGATGAAGCGACGAAACTAATCCAAGCCGACAGTGCATCAGCTATGTTATTAGATGAAAAGACAGGAAACCTGGAAATTATTGCAGCTTTAGGTAAGGCACACGATCCTCAACTAATTCTGCGTCCTGGTGTTGGTATAGCTGGCAGTGTATTTCAGACAGGAAGGGCAGAAATACTCAATGATGTGGAGTCCGATCCTAGATTTGTTCTATCTGCTAATCCGATCAGATCTCTGATTTGTGCTCCACTCAAGACACAGAATGTTGTTATGGGTGTACTCAATATCAGTAGTGGGGAGCCAATCAACTATACAGCGCAAGATTTAAAACTTGCGATCGCTCTTGCATCCCAAGGCGCATCTGCTATTGAAAATGCTCTCCTTCATGCCGACAAACTGCGACAAGAGCGAATTAAAAGTAATTTAGAGCGCTATCTTTCTACACAACTGGTTGAAGCTATTTTAGAGGCTAAAGAAGATATTTCCTTGGCTCCGGCTAAAAGGGATATAACCCTGCTTTTTTCGGATATTAGAGACTTTACCACTAAATGCGAAGAACTCGCACCAGAAGCCATTGTAGAATACTTAAATGAGTATTTTACTCACATGGTAGAGGTAATCTTTAGTCGTGGGGGTACTGTCAATAAGTTTGTTGGCGACATGATTGTTGCGATGTTTGGTGCACCCTCAAGGCTAGTTGATAGTGAAAAACGGGCGATCGAAACGGCTATTGAAATGCAAAAACGGATAAAAACAATTTCAGTGCCTTGGATTAGAAAGAATTTTATTACAGGAATTGGCATCGGTGGGGGAGAGGTCGTTGTTGGTAACGTTGGCTCTCCACAGCACATGGACTATACGGCAATAGGCGATAAAGTTAATATAGCGTCCCGACTGCAATCGATTGCTAAAGGCGAACAAATTCTAGTCAGCCGTAAGATTTATGAGGCGACACAAAACCTTTTTGAATTTAAGGAGGTTGGTCTCGTACAGGTTAAAGGCAAGAAAAAACCTATAGAAGTTTTTGAAGTAATCTATTAAACATAATGAGATTAGATGAATAAAAAAATATTAATAGTCGATGATGAACCTCACATTAGACTGTTACTGGAACAAACTCTAGAGGACTTGGAAGACGGGGGGGTAGAATTACTGACGGCAGAGAATGGGGAACAGGCTCTTGAGGCGATCGAGACAGAGCGACCTGACATTGTCTTTCTGGATGTAATGATGCCTAAAATGAACGGCTTTGATGTGTGCCACGCCGTTAAGAATGAACTCCAAATTGACGGAATTTACATTATCATGCTGACCGCAAAGGGTCAGGAGTTTGATAAACAAAGAGGGCATCAAGTTGGTGTTGATATGTACATGACAAAGCCTTTCGATCCCGATGAGGTGCTAGAAAAATCGGTGGAGGTTCTTGGCCTTTGAATATGTCATACCAAATTCAACTTGTAGACCCCTTTTTTAAGCGTCTAAACCATCTCTTCCCCATCCTCATGCTTAACTTTGACCCCACTCCTTGGGGGAATCAGGGGATTATCGCAACGAATTGGCCATCACTCACTTGTTGGGTGCAGGAAAAGTATGTGACAAAAAAATAACGACCCAGATCTTTGGGTCGCTAAGTATTATGCATTAATCAAGTGTTTTAAGCCAAACGACCTAATCAATCTCGATGGATGTCGGTGCAGAACCGTTTGTTCCAGTAGAAGTCAGAGGCTTGCGATAAGCGGCATAGAGGCGATCGCGCCAGTTAAAGAAGGTTTCGTAAACGCTACTATCGGCTAAACCTGGAATTCCCTTACCTTTGATGTTTTCAGGCAAATCCAGGTAAGGGCCTTCGGGAAACTTGAGCAACAGGCTGACACCCGCGACAGCAAAATCAGCTAAGCTAGGTTGGTTTCCGACCAGATAAGGACTATCCAGAAGCAGCAGACTCAGGGCTTCCAGGTCTTGCTTTAGGGCATCTCTGGCATCTTTTACCGCATCCGGGCCAGCCCCAACACCGGTACCCAAAATCTCAAGTACTTCCGGCGGGACAGCACCGACTAAGGTTTTGAGAAAGTCAGGCGTCGTGTTGGGCAAAACCGATTTCCGGAAAGTGGGACTCTGGCTCATTGCGCCATAGAGTACCTTCCGACTTTTAACACCAATAGACTCATCCGCCCACTCTTCGATGAGCAAACACAGTCCCCGTTCTTTGGGATCGGTGGGAATGAGCGGCCTGTCGGGATACTTCCGATCCAAATACATCGCGATCGCCGTAGAATCACTAATTACAGTATCCCCATCTTTAAGCACGGGTAGCTTCCGTTGACCAGATAGCTGGAAGACTTCTAGCTGCCCTACTCCTGGCGTCACTTCGATTTTTCGATAGGCTAGCCCTTTATAGTCCAGGATGAGCCGTACTTTTTCAGAGTATTGCGATAGCTCAAATTGGTACAACTCCAGCATTCTATATCTCCTTGCTATTTATTTAGAGACCATTGCCAATTTAACGTCTCCAGCTTAGTCTATATCCCTTTTCCCGTCTGGAAATTCCTAATTCCTCATCCTCAATCCCTATTTTGAGCCAAAAATTTAAGTTTTAGAAGACCCGAAAAACTCTAAATTGGCTGAGAAAGGATGGGAAAATTTATTTATGTAAAAACCCCCATCTTTGACATGGGGGATAAGGCGTCACCAGAGCCTGAAATGGAGTTTTTCCAGAGGTTAAGGTTTAGAGAGCGCGTCTGGTCAATAAACCCCAAATGAAGATCACCACGATCGCACCAAGGACTGCAAAAATAATGCTCGGTAACGTCAAAGCTCCTACTGATGCTGCTGCCGCCCCCGAACCTGGGAGTAACACGGTACCCAACCATCCTCCGACTAACGCACCCAGGATGCCTAAACCAATCGTGGCAAAGATTCCACCACCTTGAGGACCGGGATAGATGGCTCTGGCGATCGCACCAGCAATCAGACCCAAAATGATCCACGCAAGAATACCTGTCATGTTGATTTTCCCCCTCGCTGATTAACGTCCTTTTCCTGGCTTGAGCGATACCCAACTTAGAATGAGATACTTACGCAGCCCGTCTGGTGAACATGCCCCACAGGAAGAGAAGAACTAAGGCCCCAATAATGGCGAAGATAATACTGGGAATACTTAAAGCGCCTGCTGTTGCTCCTGCACTGGTTCCCAAGAAGAGATTACCCAGCCAGCCTCCAACCATAGCACCCAAAACTCCTAAACCAATCGTTGCAAAGATTCCACCGCCTTGGTGACCGGGATAGATGGCTTTGGCGATCGCACCAGCAATCAGACCTAAAACGAGCCAAGCAATAACATTAATTACCATTTTATTTTTCTCCCTTTTTGATTAAACTTTTTTCTTGCTTTGTACATTTAGAATATCAAGCTGAACAACTTCGTCACCTCTATCAGAGGGTATAATCGAAAGGTAGAGAAATATTAAGCTTTTTCGGAATGTTTTCTATCTAAAGACGAAGGGTATTGTTCACTTTTTCCACTTCACACTTTTTTCGCCCTGACTGCCATTAAAGAGAATGAAGCCTTGTATTAATTCTGCTGTTGGAGGCTTGACAGGAATTGTAGTTGAGATGGCGAAAAAGACGAGTGGCAGCCTTTGACAACCGATTGGGGATAAAAGAACGATGGCTCAACAACGAAGCGGTTCTCGAAGAGCTGGTGTACCGACCCGGTGGCTCTTGAAAGCCTCCAAGGCATAGGCCAACAAAGATCAGAACTTATAGAACTCACTCAAAGGGCTAATACCGCGTTGATGAACTCGATGAAGTCCCCAAAAAGTAGATGAGTGTAGTGATTGATACGATTCACAACCAGAAAACTGAAAAAGCTTCTCATATTTCTGGAGGTTAAGACTATCTCCCAAGAGATACTCTTGAGTTCATCTGGCGATAGAAACTTTCCTAGACTATTAGATCTAGACATTTGTTGATCTCTATTTCTTAAATCTACGAGTCATGATTTTGTTGTTCGTAGAACCTGACTTCAGTTACGTCCTTTGAGGATATTATCTCCTATTGATTCTTGCCTTGATTATCATTATCAATTCCATCTATTATTTTCTGCCCATTGTTTAATTAAAACTGACGCTAAGCCGTAAACTACTATTACAATCCCCAAGATGACGATGTCCTCCTGAGATGCAAGCCCATTTTTTTGAAGAAGACTGAGCGTCTTACCCAGGCGTCAGTCTTATGGATTACCGTCTGAGAACGGAGTCAAACTCATTCTCATAATTAGGGTCGTCAGTACCGAGCATCTTGTCCCAGAAAGTGAAATAAAGTCCGTAGTGTACTGTGTACTTGCGATGATGGATAGAGTGATGCGTCGAACCGATGAACCACCTTCCCAGCCAGTGGCGGGGAAACGATGAGGGAAATAGCTCGAATCCCAGATGATTCAACACAGACCAGACCGTCATCGTCATGAGTACGGCAACCAAGGTGATGATATGGAGCGGTACAACAAAAATTACACTGACAAAGAAGAGCGATTGAATCAGCGCCTCCGGTAGGTCGAACGCGAAGGAAGTCCACGGAGTTGGATCTCCCGAACGGTGGTGACCCTGGTGCAGCCATCTCAGGAGCAAGGGGTGATGAAACATCCGATGCATGAAATAAAAGTACGTATCCTGGAGGATGAGCACCGCCACAAAGCTGACCCCCAAATACCACAGTCCATACTGGTGTGGGTCAGTGTACAAGCGAGTGACTTCCCAACCGTGTTCTGAGATTATCAATGCAGCGCACAGCGCAAAAACCACCGCAGAAAGAACGGATAATTCCAAATCCTTTTGGATCGATCTCCATAGGGGAGGCGACCGACGCAACCCTCGTTTGGGGAAGCGCTTCCCCAGATCCGAATAGAAGATCAAGTAGGTTCCCCCAGCGATGAGAAAGTAGCGGGCAAGAATAGCCCCGAAAAAGATGAAGCAATAGTACAAAAATGAGTGGTCTGCCAATTTAACGTTTCCTCTTTGAAGTCAGATGGTAGTTTACCCCTGACACCGAGTTGCATTCAAAGATAGTAGATCGGTGGGATGGGGAGAGAGTGGGGGAGGGGGAGAGTGAGGAAGAGATTCTTGAGACGCTTAGAAGGTTTAGAAGTCGCATTGGGTATCAAACGACATGCGAAAAAGGTGCGGAATATCAACCTATCCCGCACCTCCCTGTTCAACTTCAGTTACTTTAAACAGTCGCAGGTACCTTTTCTAGAGATCGGACTTGGCTGAGGAGATTTTGTAATTCCTCACCTTCGATGACCTCAACATCTAAGATTCTCTGTGCAATTTTTTCCAGCAAATCTCGATTGTTGTTGAGAATATCTAAGGCTTGCTGATGTGCCCTTTCCACAATCTCCTTAACTTCTTCATCGATCGCTTTTGCGGTTTCATCACTCACCATGCGGCGGGGATTCATCATTGCGCCATCCCCTAAGAAGTTATTCTGCTGACCCTTCTCGTAAGCAAGGGGGCCGAGTACCTTGCTCATGCCGTAGGTGGTGACCATCCGTTCTGCTAAGTCGGTGGCTCGCTGCAAGTCATTGGCCGCACCTGTCGTAATGTTCCCAAAGACAACCTCTTCGGCGGAACGTCCACCCAAAAGCGTCGCAATCTGACCCCGAAGTTCGCCTTCATCCATCAAAAAGCGGTCTTCCGTGGGTACTTGTAAGGTGTAACCAAGCGCTGCCATCCCACGAGGCACGATGGAAATTTTCGCCACCTTACTCCCTCCTGGCAGCAGCGCACCCACTAGAGCGTGACCCACTTCGTGGTAAGCGACAATCTTTTTCTCTTTTTCATTGAGGACGCGGCTTTTCTTCTCTAAACCGGCCACAACTCGCTCGATCGCTTCGTTAAAATCCGCCTGAGCAACGGTTTCACGCCTGCCGCGTGCGGCTAACAGCGCAGCTTCATTGACCAAATTCGCCAAATCTGCACCGGCAAAACCAGGGGTACGAGCGGCGAGCGTATGTAAGTCTATATCATCACCCAGCTTCACCTTCCCAGCGTAGATATTTAAAATCGCTTCCCGTCCCGATAAGTCAGGGCGATCCACTAATACCTGACGATCAAAGCGTCCCGGACGTAACAAAGCAGGGTCTAAGGATTCAGGACGGTTGGTCGCCGCTAGCACAATTACTGTGGTATTACTTGCCGCAAAACCATCCATCTCCGTCAGCAACTGGTTGAGCGTTTGCTCCCGCTCATCGTTACCCCCCATCAATCCACCACTGGCGCGAGACTTGCCAATCGCATCCAATTCATCAATGAACACAATGCAAGGTGCTTTCTTTTTAGCTTCTTCAAACAAATCGCGTACTCGCGCCGCACCTGCACCGACAAACAGTTCCACAAATTCGGAACCAGAGATACTGAAGAAGGGTACACCCGCTTCTCCCGCTACCGCCTTAGCCATGAGCGTTTTACCGGTTCCTGGAGGGCCAACTAGCAGCACGCCTTTGGGAATACGAGCACCAATATTAGTAAACCGCTGCGGAGTTTTCAGAAAATCAACAATTTCTACTAATTCAGTCTTCGCTTCTTCCACCCCAGCCACATCGGCAAAGGTGGTTTTAGTCGATTCGCCTTCTACATAAACTTTAGCCTTGCTCTTGGTAAAGGAGAGCGCACCTTGTGGGCCACCGCCACCAAAGCGTCCTGCAAAGAACTGCAAAATACCCACAAAAATCAGGGGAGGAATCACCCAACCCAAGAGTGTGGTAAACCAGTTCCCCTTCGCCGGTGGGGCAGCCGCGAACTGAACTCCTTTATCTTCTAGCCGTTTGGGCAAATCTAGATCGAAGATGGGGGTGGTAGAGAGGACTTGTCCGGGTTGGTCGCCTTCCCCTTTTAGCTGGTAGCGAATCTGGTCTTGCCCGACGTAAGCCTGCGCCACTTTGCCATCTTGCACTTGGTCAATAAATATGCTGTAGGGGACTCGCTGAGTCTGTGGTCCCAAAAATGCAGGCAAAAATAAGTTTGCCACTAAGAACAAACCGGCCACTAAGAAGAGAATATTGGCAATCTGCCGACTGCGAGGGAGTTGAGGTTTATCTTTAATACTCATGGGTTTAAAGCTGTTTTATCAAACCGTTACTTTAATAATTGTAAAATTTCTTAACCCAACTGAACTCCCTCTAGAGTCGGCGATCGCTCCACTAAGATGGTTCGGGTTTCCACCATTACGAGAGGTTACAACTAAGGGTATGGAACTCGAAAAGCTAGGATTTTGGCTAAACGATTGGGGGAAAATTGATAAAAAACACAGAAAAAGAAGAAATTGAGGCCGTTGGTAATTTTAAGATTTTCCCAGATCAAAATCGCTGTAATAATTAACCCAAAAACTTTTAATTTTAATACTTAAACTTGTAAGAGAGAGACTTTTTTCATAAAATTAAGGCACGACAATAGCTGAAATTCTCTAAAATTTGTCAGCGAGGCGTAAGCCCTATCCTAAAACCTCTTACTAGAGGAATGAGCCGCCCGACATCACTGATTCAAAGAACTTCTGAATTCAACGGATACAAAGGTGGCGTTGATTACCCCTTAAGGGTTCACCTGATCGGGCGAACGCCCGCTATCAGTATTATTCGTCGGTAAATCTTCGAGCTAAACTAGTGCTTATTCCTGAATGAGGTGACATTAAAACTATGGAAACGCTTGCTTACCTTCATGTGGCTGCCGCCAACGAAGAACCAACAGACACCGATGACACCTTGGCGGCGATCTGGAAGAACCCTAAACTTTTGACGGGTCTTAATTCACCCCAGTTCTCAACTCGTGCAGCCGTTCCTCTGCTGTCTCTAACGGTTGTACTCGGTATCTTAGGATTGGCAAGACAGGCGTTTGCCATGGTTAAACCCGGCGATCGCAACTCAGAAGTGATGGCTCTCCAACAGCGTTTGCAGAGGCTGGGCTACTTTAACGGCCCGACAACTGGCTATTATGGCCCACTGACCAAGCAAGCGGTTCTCAGATATCAGCGAGCCAGGGGGCTGGCAGCGGATGGTGTGGTCGGAACCAGCACTAGATCCGCCTTACGGGGACAACGAAAGCAAGCGGTAGAGAAGATTGAGCCTTCTCACCCGATTTGGCAAATCGGCGATCGCGACTCAAAAGTCCGTGAGATTCAGAAAATTTTGGCAGATTCCGGCTATCCGAGCAGTACCAACGGCGTTTTTGATCAGGAAACCCAAGAAGCGGTTCGTCTATTCCAGCAAGCCGAAGGACTCCAAGTGGATGGGATTGTTGGCAAGAAAACACTGACTGCCTTGTCAGAAAAGCCTGAATCCAGAAACCTGGAAAATCAGTCGAATCCTGATGAAGTGAAGCTGAATCAGTCCAATCCTGATGAAGTGAAGCTGAATCAGTCCAATCCTGATGAGTTGAAGCTCAATCAGCCCAAGCCTGATGAGTTGAAACTGAATCAACCCAAGCCTGATGAGTTGAAACTGAATCAACCCAAGCCTGATGAGTTGAAACTGAATCAGTCCAATCCTGAACTGAAAAAGAGTATCCGTTGGGAATCCATAGAGGAACCTGAGGCTCAAGCGGTAGACGAATCGACGAAGAGTGTTTGGCAAATCGGCGATCGCGGCTCCAAAGTCAGTGAGATTCAGAAACAGTTGGCAACCGCAGGTTTTCAGAATAATGCCAACGGCGTCTTCGATTTGAAAACCCAAGAAGCCGTCCGCCTATTCCAGCAATCGAAAGGACTCAGAGTCGATGGAATTGTGGGAGAGCAAACCCTAACAGCCTTGTCCGGGAAGTCTAAAAGCCAGTTACAGCCTGAACCGGAGAAAACAACCCCGTGGTATGAGGACAATTCTGCTCCTCTCAACCCCTTTACCCGGTAGCTGAGTTTAGCGAGCTGTACGGTTCTGGATTTGGCCGTAAACGGCAACGAGTGGAAGCTCCCTTCGAGTTTAGGGGAGTTCTCCAAGCCATTATGTAAGCGAGTGCAACCTTACACCAGTAGCTGAGGATGACTGGTGGAAAATTCTCGTGGGATAAGGGGCTAGTACCTCTAAACAAGCCTAGTCCGGACGGGTAGGATGCCCATCCCAGAAAAAATTGGCTACGGCTCAATTACCAGTAAAATGTGCGAAAGCTTAAAAGCCTTGCTCCTAAACTCCTGAACTCCTATTTTCGAGCGAAATGGATCTGAGCCTGTGCATGATTGTCAAAAATGAGGAAGCGTCTTTGTCCCAATGCTTGAGGAGTGTCCAGGATGTTATCGATGAGATGGTAATCCTAGATACAGGTTCTGGTGATCGCACCGTTGAAATTGCCCAAGAATTCGGAGCTAAGGTGTATCACTTTGAGTGGTGCAACGATTTCTCTGCGGCTCGGAATGTGGCTCTCAACCATGTGCAGGGAAAGTGGGTGCTGGTGTTGGATGCGGATGAGGTACTGACGCCAGAAATTGTGCCTCAGATACAGCAGGCGATCGCGTTTGATCACAACCTGGTGATTAACCTGGTACGCAAAGAAGTGGGTGCTTCTCAATCTCCCTATTCCCTCGTTTCCCGGTTATTTCGCAAGCATCCCCAGATTCGCTTTTCTCGCCCCTATCACGCCATGATCGATGACAGCGTGCAAGCGTTGTTACAGCAGGAACCCCAATGGCAAGTTATTTCTTTGTCTACTGTGGCGATCGAACACTCTGGTTACCAACCGGGTGCGATCGCCGCACGGGATAAATACACCAAAGCGCGACAAGCAATGGAAGGATATCTTAACCAGCATCCCCATGACGCTTATGTATGCAGCAAATTGGGAGCGCTGTATATTCAGATCAATGAGGTCAGCGAAGGGATCAAACTCTTGCAACGGGGATTGCGGGCGATTCCAGTAGAGGCTCCGGTGTTATTTGAATTGCACTACCATCTCGCTAATGCTTACACGCGCTTAAAACAGCTTGAGTCCGCCGTAGAGCATTATCAAGCTGCCATCCAGCAACCGATTCTCCTCTCGTTGAAACTCGGAGCTTACAACAACTTGGGTAACTTGCTGTTAGGCGTGGGCGATTTAACCCATGCCAAAATGGCGTATGAAACCACATTGAAAATTGACCCCAGTTTTGCGGCAGGGCACAACAATCTAGGGATGACCCTAAAGGCACTAGGGCAGTTGGAGGGAGCGATCGCATCCTACCAGAAAGCGATTCAACTCAACCCTGACTATGCCGATGCTCAGCAAAACCTGGGAGTAGTGTTGCTGAAACTGGGTAAAGTACCAGAGAGTTTGGCGGCATTTAAGAGAGCGATCGCTCTGCACGAAGCACATAACGACTTGGCGGAAGCTCAACGCCTCCGCCAGGGACTACAAGAAATGGGCTTTCAGGTTTAATGGGGGTTGAAGATTAGCAACTTGACAGGTTAAACGTTCCAATCGACCCTTGGGATTCTTCTTTGGAGTACAACCTGCAACCTTCAATCTTCAAGCCAGATTAGAGATCATCATCCAAGTCGTCATCCAAGTCGTCATCATCATCGTCAAAGCCGCCATCCTCAGCTCCCATCAGTTCGGAGATTTCCTCTTCATTATCAAGGAAAGAGGCATCGTCACTATCACGCGCTACTAGGCGACCATTGGTTTCTAGCCAATCCAACAGTGAAGTTTCTTGCTTCACAGGAATGACATCAGCGAGTTGATCTCGAGGTTCTTCACGTAAAGAAGGATTGTACATAGGAAGATTCGGTGAGTGAGTCAATAAACGAGGATTAGAGCTTCTGTATTCTAGAGCTTAGCAGGGAGAAACAGCGATCGATGCGTCGGAATCTGACTTCGCTAAGCTAAGAGAGAGAACCGTCAAGCAACTTATCAAATCTACCCTAACACCTCATGCTTTCTTCTTGAAGAAACAGAAGCGAAGAGGTAACACCACAGGCATCTCCAAGTGGTGTTGCAGTACGAAAAGTCTCCTAAAGTAAGTATAAATAGAGGTAACTATCAGATGGTTAGTAAAACAGAACTACTAGAAGCGATCGCGGGCAAGAATCGCGGTCTGTTGGCGACCGAAACGGATAAAATAGCTATTCTTTCGACGGTTTCGCGATTGGAAGACCGCAACCCCACGCCTCGACCCGTTGAGGCGACTGACCTTCTAGAGGGGAACTGGCGTTTACTTTATACCACCAGTCAAGAGCTATTAAATATTGATCGATTTCCCTTGGCGCAACTGGGTCAAATCTACCAATGTGTTCGCACCTCAGGTGCCAGAATTTATAACATTGCCGAACTCCCTGGTTTCCCTTATCTCGAAGGCTTAGTCAGCGTTTGTGCGCGATTTGAGCCAGTGAACGAACGCCGAGTTAATGTCAAATTTGAACGGTTTATCATCGGTCTGCAACGCTTAGTTGGCTATCAGTCTCCGAATAGTTTTATCCAACAAATCGAATCAGGCAAAAAGTTTTTCCCATCTCTGGATTTTGGCATTGAGAACCGTGAGCAAAGAGGCTGGCTTGATATTACCTATCTCGACAAAGATATGCGAATTGGGCGAGGCAATGAAGGAAGTGTTTTTGTATTAACAAAAACATCATGATCAGCATCAATCATTGATAAAATACCCTCTTGCTTTACTCTGCCCCTCTGTGTCCTCTGTGGTTCATTTTATCTTGCAATTAATCATCCAAAATCCCAAATGCTATCCTCCCTCACGCCTCTTTCCCAAGGACAACTCAACCTACTCGAAACCTGCCCCCGAAAGTTTCAACACATATACTTAGAGCAGTTAGGAACACCCGTTTCCCCAGAGCAACAAGAGCGACTCCTTTGGGGAAGCCGCTTTCACCTCTTGATGCAACAACGAGAACTAGGATTGCCGATAGAATCGCTGGTTGAGGAAGATACTCAACTGCGACATTGGGTTACTGCCTTGGTAAATACAGCAACCGATGTTTTGACACCTGTTCCTCAAACTTTTCGCGAATCTGAACATTGCCGCACACTAAATTTCCGAGGATATTTACTCACTGTTATCTACGACTTATTAATTGAAGACGAGGCAAATGCTCAAATTCTCGACTGGAAAACCTATCCTCTCCCCAAAAAGAAAACCTGGCTAACCAAAGATTGGCAAACGCGATTGTATCTGTATGTGTTGGCAGAAACCAGCGATTATACTCCTGAAAAAATTTCGATGACTTACTGGTTTGTCAAGTCCCAACCGCAGCCGCAAAGCCTTAAATTTACCTATAGCAATGCACAACATGAAAAGACTCGTCAAGAATTAACTCGCTTGTTGAATAAACTCGCTCACTGGATGGAAAACTACTGTGAAAAGGGGATTCTCTTTCCTCTGGTGTCCGAAGAAAAAGGACATTGTAACGATTGTAACTTTGCCATTCGCTGTCAGCGGACATCGGAAAGTATATTGAGCGATCGCAGCGATTTGCTCCCTAATTTAGCTGAAATTAAAGAAGTGTCTATTTGAGAAATTTGCATTTTTATAGTGAGGTGTAATTATAGATTTATTCAAGAAAATTAAAGATTTTATTTATTCTGTGATTTTGCCTTGGTATAGTAAGTCTTTGAGTGTTATTAATTCTTCCATTAGCTATAATTTCTTTGTTGTGTAAAAGTGCGATCGCGCTTTATTAAAATATTTTTCTCAGGTTCACAAGTTATTTATCTGCTACATCTGCTGCTGATGTTTTTCAATCTCTGCAATAGGCAACAACAAAGTCTCCTCAATCTCCTCCCTGACTTCAGCACTTACTATACAATCGCTATTCAGACAATCGGCTAGTAATGTATTAGCATCATAATATTGCTTCAGCACTTCCCACTGCTTGTCGGTCAACTGCAAATCATTACCAATATTGGGTCATAAATATAGTACTCTTTCACAGCGTAGCGCTCGTAGAACAGCAACTTCCTGTCCATCTCATTCTGTGTATTGCTAGGTGAGAGGATTTCAAACACGACCTGTGGTGCTATATTTCCCTCATTCCATTGTTGGTAAGAACCGCGTGAAGCGTTTGCGTAGCATGGTGCGATAACAGCAAAACTATCCCGAAGGGAATCACTTTTGGGTCTACCAAACACCACCATAATATCCGGGGCATTCACCATATTCGGTTTTTCCTGCACGGGATACCAAAATAAATCCCCTGCAACAAACACATTCGGATCATCGGCAAACAACCAATCCGAATTTTGCTGAATCACAACAATCCAGCGAAACTGTGTGGTGTTATTTGCCATAGGCTGTCCATCACTATCGGGGTAGATGACCTCTGACTGGCTGGGCGATTCGAGTTAAGATACCATTCCCTCAACGTCCGCAAGGCTGTCAATACAATAAACCCTTTGCAACAATCCCTTAGACTCCTCCCCAGCCCTCTCCTCGTATGAGTTCCAGTTACCAAGGGAAGGAAGCAAGATTCTACTTAACTTCCCCTGAGTAGGAGATTTAGGGGGTAATTCTTTGACTGATGCAACAGATCTAATGCCCTTAAGGTAACATGACGCCAGAACTCGCGGTCGTCAAGAGTGGAAAAGAGCGATCGCTCTCTCTAGCCTCTTCGAGAAGTCCATCCATAAAACTGTTAAACAACTCCGGATTTCGGTGAGCTTCCCAGTAATGATTAGCAGGACACATTTTCAATTGATAAGCCTTCTGATATGCAACAGTTGGCTTCAGTGAAGATGGTCTAATTTTCTCTAGTCTTGGTGTAATTCTGCGTAATAGATAAATAAGGTTCCGAGCAGCGTTAGCGCTGATTTAATAAAAAGATTTAATTTCTACCATTTTTTTACACCTCTCACTTCTATTGGGAAGCTGGGAACATAAACTGTTGTCATGTTCTAATGGATAGAACCCCAATGATTAAAACTAACATTTGGGTGTTTTTTAGCTTTTATGTAATTTACGCCCTGTTGAGTGTACCGCTTTTTTTATCAACCTCTGATGGCTGGTTAGCGGTCTTTCTTTACTTAATTTTTGGGAATGTATACTACATTCTCAGTTCTATTTTGTTATTTCTCAGTGCCACATTTCGTACCCGTCGGGGACGGACGAAAGTGAAAGTTAATTTGAATTTATTGTTCAAAATAATTGGCTTTCAAGTTTTTGTGGTTCTGTTTAACTATAGAACTTGTGGTGATTCTCTCTGCTACGAGGGATTCCTGCCCAGTCTCTTGGAGGAAAACAATATACCCATGGTGATCACACCACCCTTCGTCGTGGTCGTGTTCGCGCTGCTTTTGTACTTAATTTTGTTATCGCTGTTCTTATTAGATGTAGCTTGATTTTCAGGAAAAAAAAGACGGATTCAACTATTGCGGCTGAAAAAAATAGCGGCTAGAATAATCAGCCCCAAAAGGGCTAAAGGCACCCAGAGATTAGAAAGCTCTATCATTTGGGGGTGTTGTCCTGGCTATCACCATTTTTAAATTAAGAATAATTATAGATTTTTTGTAGAATGTAAACCAAGCTTTATTGGAGGGCTAATGTATGACCTTCCCAGACTTGGTGACTTGGCTAAAAGAACGAACAGCTTTCGGTATTCTTTCCGAGGACGTGATCAATGCGATCGCGCAAGTGATGGAAGAGCGCGTAGTGCCCGGTAACACGCGCTTGGTGATCGAAGACACACCCGTTGAATCTCTCTACATTCTCCAACAAGGGCGTATTGAGAGCGACCGTGCTAACCAAACGAGTTCTGCTTGGGCTATAAGTTGGCTCCCAGGAGCCATTATTCATCTACAAGAATTACTATTTGACCAAGCGGCTCAAAGAACCGTCAAAACTCTCAGCGAATGTCACCTGTGGATAATCCCTGCCGAACAATTTCAGGGATTACTCAGCCAATACCCCGAAATTTCCCAAGCTTTTTCGCCCCAACTCGCCGCTGAACTCGCTAAACTGTCTTCTCAACTCAGTTACGAGCAAGAGCGTCAGGCTATCTTAAGAGCTTATTTAGTGAGTAAGGCAAAACGCGGAATTATCGGTAAAAGCCGCTATGCTGTGCGACTGCGGCAACAAATTAAAAAAGCAGCGGAAGACCGCAAATCAGCACTCATTTTCGGCGAACCTGGACTAGAAAAAGATAATATAGCCACTCTGATTCACTTTGGTTCCGCATACCGACGGGAACCTATTATTAAAGTCGATTGCAGCACCGTACAGGCAAGTGGTGCAGAATTGTTCGGGCGAGCGGGAGGTAAACCCGGATTAATTGAAGCCCTCCAACAAGGCACATTGATTCTGAACAATATTCAGGAATTACCCCCAGAATTAATGCCAACTCTCGCTAATTTGCTAGAAACCGGCACGTACACACCCGTTGAAAGAGAGCAGGGCAACAACCGGGAAGAACCCCATCCAAAATCTAAAATCCAAAATCCAAAATTGCAATGTCAGGCTCATATTGTCATGATTTCTGAAAAAGCTCTGCCAGACATTGAACATCGGGTGAGTCATTTAATTAAAGTTCCACCCCTGCGGGTACGGAAAGCGGATATCAGCGACCAGATGGATTACTACATTAGCCTCTGGTGTCGGGCGAAAGGGAGTTCTAAACCCCGTGTAACACCAGAAGCGCTGCGTCGATTACAGGCGTATGATTTTCCGGGCAACTTGAGGGAATTGCAAAACCTCCTAGAGCGATCGCTTGTACAATTGGGCACGGCTAAAGAACTCACTGAAGAAATTGTCTGGCCTTCTCAGAGTAAGAAGAAACAATTTCGCTTGAATCTGTTAAATGCTTATCCTGGATTGAGGCGATTTTTAAGGAGTGAGTGGTGGCCTGATCGCCTTAATTACGGCTTGACATTATGGTTGTTTGCCTTAATCGTGATGTTGGGATTCGTTGGCCCCCAAAATCGTCAAGAAAATTTTACGTTAAATTTATTCTGGGCGTGGTGGTGGCCTTTAATTTTGGTGGGCTTTCCCTTTGTGGGACGCCTTTGGTGTGCGGTTTGCCCCTTCATGATTTATGGAGAAGTGACCCAGAAACTTTCCCTCAGGTTATGGCCTCGTCAGTTAAAACGTTGGCCTAGAGAAGCCGCTGAAAAGTGGGGAGGCTGGTTTTTGTTTGGCCTGTTCACCTTAATTTTTTTGTGGGAAGAACTTTGGAATTTAGAAAATACGGCTTACCTCTCGGCTTGCTTGCTCCTGCTAATTACGGCTGGGGCGATGATTTTTTCTGCCATATTCGAGCGTCGATTTTGGTGTCGGTATCTCTGTCCTATTGGGGGAATGAATGGTTTATTTGCTAAGTTATCAATGACGGAACTACGAGCACAGCAAGGGACTTGTTCGGCGGAATGTACGACCTATCAATGTTACAAAGGCGGCCCCCAAAAAGGTGAAGGGTTGGAAACGGCGGGTTGTCCATTGTATTCTCACCCAGCTCAATTGGAAGAGAACCGGGACTGTGTGTTGTGTATGACTTGCCTCAAAGCTTGTCCTCATCGCTCCGTTGAGGTCAATTTGCGCCCTCCAGGAATTGAGCTTTGGACAACTCATAATCCCCGCGCTTATGAGGTGGCGCTACTCCTATTGTTGCTCGGTGGCATATTTCTGCATCGATTACCGGAGATACAGGCAGAATTAGGGTTGTCCCTAAATTTGCAGGATTTTTGGCAACATTTTGGTTTATCGCTGGCTGTGTTAGCCATTCCCGCCACTATCCCGTTAATTGCCTATGGGGGGGAGCAGTTATTTTACCGACTCATTCAAGCTCTAAAATCCCCCATACCCAATCCCAAACCTAAACCGTTTGTAGAGCTAGCCTATGGATACTTACCCTTAGTCCTCGCTGGTAACTTAGCTCACTATTTGCGCTTGGGTTTAAGTGAAGGTGGACGGCTGTTGCCCGTGACGTTGGCGACATTTGGCTTGAGTGGTGAAGGGTTGCCTGTGTTTGTGGCTCATCCGGCTGTGATCGCCTTTTTGCAGGGGGTGACGCTGATTTTTGGTGTACTTTTGACGATGTTTCTAACGCAAAAAGTTGCTTGTCAGCCGATGCGATCGCTCTTAGCGCAACATCTGGCATCTGTTATTCTCGGCGTCTGTCTTTGGGCAATTATTGTCGGTTACTAAGTGATGACATAGAACAAAAAAAAACCTCAGCGGATTGCTGAGGGTGGTCATCAGGGTGCATCTAATATTTATTAATCCGACATGGATCTCCTGGTATCCGGAAAAATTGAAATTGTCCGAAAATTATTTAGGGACTTTCTGATCGCTCACTCTTGTTGGCATCAGCTTTCTTGGGTTTAGGGCAAGTTTTTTTAGTACGATTCTTATAAACCCAACCGGGGGTCGGAGAGCTAATCTCTATATAGCCATTTTGTTCTTTTCCAGTAACAGTGATTGGGGTTCCTGATTTGATAACTTCCCCGGTTTTTTTACTTCTGGGTGATTCTCGTACATTTGATGATCTTCTCATCGTGAAAGTACAACCATTTGGGTCTTGCACTTTCTCAGGTTCAGATTTTGAGTCAGATTTCTCAGGTTCAGGTTTTGAGTCAGATTTCTCAGGTTCAGGTTTTG
Organism: Microcoleus sp. AS-A8; assembly: GCA_039962225.1. Classification (NCBI taxonomy): domain Bacteria; kingdom Bacillati; phylum Cyanobacteriota; class Cyanophyceae; order Oscillatoriales; family Microcoleaceae; genus Microcoleus; species Microcoleus sp. AS-A8. Next base: position 558,428 of record JAMPKV010000002.1, on the reverse strand, counting down.
AGTCAGATTTCTCAGGTTCAGATTTTGAGTCAGATTTCTCAGGTTCAGATTTTGAGTCAGATTTCTCAGGTTCAGGTGTGACGTTCGATTTATTAGGGTCAGGTATGGCGTTCGTTTTATTCGCCGTTGTCACCGCAGAGGGTGAGGGTGGACGAACCATCGAAAAAATACCGGCGGCAACGACTAGAGTAGCGGCACTTGTTCCCAGGATTAGGGGCAATTTGTTAGGGATTCCAGAAAAAGAACCCGCACCCATTGGCGATCGCGAAGGATTGTTCCGAGGAACGGTTGCCGTTTCCTCCATCAAATTGCTCGATGGCAAAGCGGCTTGACCTGAGGGCAAAGACTTCAGTGAGGCGATCGCCTGTCGCGTCTTCAGAGCAGATATATTCTGAATCGTTTGCAGCACCTTAGAGGCAGACTGATAGCCATCTCTGAGGTAGTAACGGACTCTCTGACTCGCGATCGCCGCAAAAGCCTTTGCTGCGTTGGGATTGGCGAGTGGCTCCAGCGCTTGCAATGCCTCGGTTGCTGACTGGTAGCGGTATTTGAAGTAATGGCGTACCATCTTACCCAGGACAGCCGCCAACGCCTCGCTGACTTGAGCCTGTTGCTGCCAGATGATTTCTCCCGTATCCGGGTCTTCTCCAAATTGGGTGGGATTCATGCCGGTTAGGGCTTGGATACCAATCATGCCCAGAGCATAAAGATCACTACTAGTACGAGGTCTGCCTTGTCCCTGTTCGCTGGGCATGTAACCTGGAGTACCAATGGCAACCGTCTCTTTGACCAGTTCTTGGGCAACGATCGATTGCATCTGCACTTGCTTAACGGCACCAAAGTCCACTAAAACGACTTTGTTATCGTGCTTGCGACGGATTAAATTCTCAGGTTTGAGGTCGCGATGGATCACACCGTTAGTGTGGACAAAATCTAGGATATGTAAGACTTCTTGCAGCAGTTGAATCACCTGGCTTTCGTTCCACGGCTGACCAGGTTCCAGTTCCACATTGAGCGGATGTCCGTCGATAAATTCTTCGACTAGGTAAAACTCTTGGTTTTCCTCAAAGTAAGCTAAAAGTCTAGGAATCTGGTCATGATTGCCCAACTTTTCCAGAGTTTCGGCTTCGCGAGTAAATAGGCGTCTAGCAATTTGCAAAAATTCGGGGTCGCGAGAAGCGGGTTTGAGATGTTTGACCACACAAGTGGGATTGCCCGGTCGGCGAGTGTCTTCGGCGATGTAAGTATGACCAAATCCGCCTTGGCCTAGAACTCGAACCACCTGGTAACGCTGGTCTAGTAATGCGCCTATCATGGTATTGCTCGCTCCCCCGCAGTAAACCGTTAGCCTAATAGACTTTTCAAGCCAGAAACCGTGTTTCCGGATTTTTGTAAACATATGTGTGGATGAACCTCGGATGTACAGCAACTCGACACCCGCGCAAGTTTGAAGCTGACAAACATTCAGTTTGGTATGAGCCTATTTTTGAAACTTTTTTGGAATGGGAAAGATGCCCCTGCGCCAAGTGCAATTTTATGGGCGCGATCGCTTAACACCCAAACGATTCCCTGATCAGGCCGACCCTGACTTGTAGATTGACAGGGGAGCGATTACCCTTTCAGGGTAGCGTCCCTTGGGCCATCAGGGCAATGCCATAACCTTGCGGTGAGGTGAAGTTTGACCCAACGAGAAGCCCCTTGCCTAATAAATTTCTGGCAGACCTTGTTCGCTTCATAAGGTATCGAAGTCATGGCTGAACTTAAACTGCGCCTAAAACGGGAAAATACGGAAAAAACGGTGTCGGTGAATCGGGAGGAATTTACGATCGGTCGATTGCCCGAATGTAACTTAAACTTGCCTTTCGAGGGAATTTCTCGATACCATGCCCGCTTGTTAAAAACGGCCTCCGGGGTGTGGACGATTGAGGATATGGGGAGTAAAAATGGGACACTCATGAATCAACGCCCTGTGACTTCGCCGGAAAAGATCAAGGACGGCGATGTAATTTGGCTGGGAGATATTAGGCTTGTGGTTATTTTGGTCGAGCCGCCTCCAGCGAATACAACACAGGAACCCCCCTCAGCAAAAGGAGCCACCATCCTTCACAATGTCAAAGAACTGCAACAGCATTGGATACAAGCGAGTGCTGACCGTGATGATATCAGCAACAAAGACAAGACGATTGCCCGCCTCAAAGACTTGGTGGAGATAGCTAAGAGTCTGAGTGCGGCTGAATCGATAGAAGCAATATTCTTTCAGGTACAGGAGGTCGTTTTTCGTTACCTGAAGAGTATTGATCGATTAGCGTTGTTAATTGATGTGAGTGGTGAAGGGCAACTTGAATTGCTCAATGCTGCAACCCGAAATGTCTCCCACCAGAAGAATTTGTCTCCTGATGGCAGTTGGATTAGCCAAACTATCTGTCAAAAAGCATTTACAGAAAAAGTGGCGATTCAAACGGCGGATGCCCAAGTCGATCAACGTTTTGAGGGGCAACAGAGTATCTTACTCAAAAACATTGGTAGCGCCATGGCTGTTCCCCTCTGGGATGAAAATAAGGTGGTCGGTGTTCTGTATGCCGATGCCCATTTTTCTTCAATCCATTGGGCAGAAGAAGGAGAAGAAGACCTCAGTTTTTTTTCAACTTTAGCGAACCTCGTAGCCTCTAGTGTGCAACGTTGGCTCTTGCAACAAAAGCTCAGAAGTGAAGAAATGATTCGGCAAAGATTAGAGCGATATCACTCTCCAGCTGTCGTGCAACAGTTGATATCAGTAGGTGCATTACCAGACGGTCGTTTATCTCCCCAAGAGAGTGAAATCAGTATTCTTTTTGCAGATATTGTGGGCTTTACGGCGCTCTCAGAACGGTTAAGCCCCACAGAAATTGCCCAATTACTCAATGGTTTGTTTGAGGAAATGTTGCAAGAAGTTTTCGCCCTCGGCGGGACTTTGGATAAGTATATTGGTGATTGCATCATGGCGTTTTTTGGCGCTCCTGAACCTCAAAAAGACCATGCCGACCGGGCTGTTGCCGCCGCCCAAGGAATGCTAACTCGTTTAGAGAATCTGAATGCCAATCAGGTCTTGCGCGAACCTCTGCAATTACGAATTGCGATTAATAGTGGAAAGGCCGTAGTTGGTGATGTCGGCAGTTCTCAACGGGTAGACTATACGGCATTAGGAGCCACAATCAATCTAGCTTCCCGCATGGAAGGCATCTGTCCCCCTGGTGAATGCGTCTTGAGTGAAGCAACCTATCAAATGCTGTCGCATCATCAGGGTTTAGAGGAGATGGGAGAACACCGTTTCAAGGGAATTGACCGAGCGATACAGGTTTATCAGACGAAGAGGCGTTGAGACAGTATTTGCCCAAAAAAAACCCTCAGCGGGGGGGCTGAGGGCGGTCATCAGGGTGCATCTACTGTTTTTTAATCCGACATGAATCTGAAGGTATCCGGAAAAATTCAAGAAATCCCCTCACCCGCTAAAAAGGCCAGGGGGATTAGCCAAAGTCCCTGACGATTAGAAATTGCTGCTACACCAGCGAAGATATCACATGGAGTTCATATAGTTTGCCAATTTCGGCGGATTGAGTCGGTATACTCTCAGAATTTAGATGATTTCAACCAACTGAATATCAAACGTTAGGTTCTCGCCAGCCAGAGGATGATTGGCATCTAAGGTTACCTTGCCATCAGAAACCTCTGTAATAAAAACTGGAACAGCTTGCCCATTCGGCTGTTGGACTTGTAATTGCTGACCGACTTCCGGTTCCAAGTCTGGCGGCAGTTGTTCTCTGTTGACCTGGATCACCATTTCTTCTCGATAAGGGCCATAGGCTTGATCCACAGGAATTTTTTGAGTTTTTGATTCTCCAGGAGCCATTCCCATCACCGCTTCCTCGAAGCCGGGGATGACTTGTCCCTGATTAAGTGTGAATTCTAACGGTTCACGGTTGACGGAGGAATCAAACACGGTGCCATCGTCTAGTTTGCCCGTATAGTGAATTTTGACAGTGTCACCCGATTTGGCTTGTACCATTTTTACTGTCCTTTGGACATGATCAACTCCTCTAGAGTAACAACTAGAGGTATCGGCGGAATACTCTCGACTTGGTTGGGGGTGCAATCGGCTTGGCTAATAGACTTCTGGCAAAAATCCTTGAATCACTTCTTCCCAGGTCTCCCCTTTATAACGGGGGTTGATTCAACTTTTTCAACAGGTCTAATGTGTTGTGTGCGATCGCCTTCCAATAAAAAACCCTCAGCGAGTTGCTGAGGGCGGTCATCAGGGTGCATCTACTGCTTAATCCCATATCTTGCTCACGGCGTCCGGATAAATTTCAGAAGCTCAAGGAAAAAGTGAAACGTTCAATCATCAGTTGCGTCAGGGCAGTCACTGAATTCGGCTCTCAACCTTCGTCTCCTCCTCGGCTTGCCTATTCGCAAGTCAGCTCAAAAAATACATAAAATACAGAAATTGTAGGGAAATACCCTGTCCTGCGTTAGTGCCGCAGACTCTTAGGCTTATCGCCACTGACAAATCTCATGCCTGAACCCCAACTGCAATGGCAAGTCTCGCCACCGTCTGAAATCCCCCAATGGTTCCTAGATGCCATCAAACCCCATGTGCTCGCTCAAGTTCCAAGCGATAGAGATGGGCATCATGCGGCCCAACTTTTATGGAAACGGGGCATCCGTGATGCTCTTGCACTGCCCGGTTTCTTAAATCCAGATTTTTACCAACCCGCGAATCCCTTTGAATTTGGGCAAGAAATGCACTGGGCGGTGGAACGCTTGCAACAAGCTTGCCGAACCGGTGAAATGGTGGCAATTTGGGGAGACTTTGACGCCGATGGCATTACTTCAACCGCCGTTCTCTGGGAAGGCTTAGGACAGTTTTTACCGCAAGAGTGGCAGCTCATTTACTATATTCCCAATCGCCTCACAGAATCTCATGGTCTGAATCATCAGGGTATTGATGCGTTGCAAAAACAGGGTTGTCGATTAATCGTAACCTGCGATACGGGTAGCACCAATCTAAGGGAAATTGACTATGCTCAAACCCTAGGAATTGATGTGATTGTGACCGACCATCACACCCTCCCAGCACAGCGTCCACCTGTCAAGGCGATTATCAACCCCCGCTATTTTTCCCCCGACCATCCCCTGTTCCATCTTTCCGGTGTTGCGGTTGCCTACAAGTTAATAGAAGCCCTTTATCAAACCTTACCCGATGTTCCCCAACAACCGTTAGAAAACTTGTTAGATTTGGTAGCCATTGGATTAATTGCTGATTTAGTCCAACTCAGTGGAGATTGTCGCTACCTGGCACAACTCGGAATTAGACGCCTGCAACAACAATCCAAAACCCAAACCCAAAAATCCAAAATCACACGTCCCGGTGTGGCTCGCTTATTGGAATTATGCCAGAGAAATGGCGATCGCCCCACCGATATTTCCTTCGGACTAGGCCCCCGAATTAACGCCGTTAGCCGCATTCAAGGCGATGCATCTTTCTGTGTGGAATTACTCACCAGTACGGATGAAAAGCGCTGCGAACAACTGGCAACCGAAACAGAATTAGCCAATACTCGCCGTAAGTCTTTGCAAAAAGATGTAACCCAGCAAGTGAAAGCCAAACTTGAGCAAATTGACCTTTCAACCACGAGTGTCATTGTCCTTGAAGACTCTCAATGGCCTGCTGGTGTTCTCGGCTTAGTTGCAGGGCAAATTGCTCAGCAATATGGACGCCCTACTATTTTGTTAAGTACAGAAAATGATGTTGATTATAAATTAGAAAATAAGGCGCAGGAAGCGACAATAATCCAGTCTCAATCACAACCCGATCCTCCAAAATTTGCCAGGGGTTCTGCGCGTTCTGTGAATAATATTGACCTTTATCAGTTGGTGAAGTCCCAAGAACACCTGCTGCATCGCTTTGGTGGTCATCCGTTTGCCGCAGGATTGAGTCTCTTAGTTGAAAATCTGCCCCTGTTTACTGAAGCGATTAACCAACAGTTACGGCAACAAGTATCGACTACAGGTGCCTCGCTCACTCCCGTACTCGAAGCTGACCTGATTGTAACCATAGCCGAGTTGGGCAAAGAATTATTTTATGAACTTAAACTACTCGAACCCTGTGGCATGGGAAATCCTGTGCCGAAACTGCTGATTCAAAACTGTTGGTTTGAGGAAGTTAGAAACTACAATACCCAAGACTTTAAAGGACGAAAAGTACAATTCATTAAAACTGAATTTGAAATTTGGGACAACTCTTGCCATAGCGGATTCCCTGGGATCTGGTGGGGACACTACAGAGATGAAGTCCCTAAAGGAAGATGCGATGCGATTGTTGAACTAGATTACAACAATTACAAAAAACGCCCCGAAGTGCGATTACTGGCGGTGCGTTCACGGGTGGATCTATCCTCGTTTAGTATTCCCACCCGATTAGATTGGATTTTAGACTGGCGCGGTGTAGATGAGGAGATGGAAAGCCAAAGCTTTACTGATAGCGCAGCAAGACTGAGTGAGGAGAGGCATGAGGAGATGGGGAAAAATCCCAATCCCAAATCGATTGCTCCCCTCACGGTTAGCGAGTGTCCCACCAGTTGGGACGAACTGCAAATCTGGTTTCGCCGTGCGATCGCATCGAATCGAAAATTAGCGCTGGCTTATCCACCTCCCAGCCAACTATCACCGGCTGAAATCTGGAAACAACTCGTGGGAATTGCCAAATTCCTCTGCCGCACGGGACAAACGGCGACTTTGGTGCAATTGCAAGAAAAGCTGGATTTGAGCGATCGCATTCTCCATTTGGGACTGGATTTAATATCACAAATTGGTTTTAATGTCAAACACAAAGATTGGGCGATCGCCATTAGCGGACAACCCTCGCTAGAAGTAACTGACTCTGCTGTTAATGAAGCCATCCAAAAATTTCTAGCCGCTGTTGAAGAAGAACAGTTTCTGCGTCAGTATTTCTATCAAGTGCCCCTATCTACCCTTCAATCCCAAGCGTGGCAAATTACCGAGCGGCTGTTTGCATGACAAAGTTGGGAATCTAGTTTTAAGACGGGTTTGCACCAGCCAAAGCCTTCTCTAAATCCGATAACTTCACGTCACCGGAAAAGGCTTCGCCATTGAGTACAAAGAAGGGAGTGCCTGAAAGTCCCAACGTCTGAGCTAACTGAAGATCCTCCTCAATCGCCCTATCGGCATTGGCTTGATCTTGCTCAAACTTCTCCAAATCCAGATTTAGGCTTTTGGCAGTCGCCAGATACAACGAGTTGCCCAACTTGTCTTGCTGGGAAAATAGAGCATCCTCGTACTCCCAAAATTTACCTTGCTGAAATGCCGCCCAAGCGGCTTTAGCCGCAGGCATGGCTTCGGGGTGAATGGGAGTGAGAGGGAAATGTTTGTAGACTAAGGTAACTTCATCCGCATGTTTGCTCATAAACTGTTGGATGATTTTATGAGCCTGTGCACAGTAGGGACATTGAAAGTCTGAGAATTCTAATAGCACGGCTTTTAAATCAGTTGTGCCCGTGGTGGGAGAGTCGCGAATCACAACTTTAGGATTAGTTTGTAGTGCTTGCACGAAAGCCTGCCGTATCTGTTGCAGTTGTGATTGTTGTTGCTGCTGGTAGGCTTGAACAGATTGCACAATGACTTCTGGGTGTTCGCGGATGAGCTGCAAGATTTGTTCAGGGTGATTGCGGAGCACCTGCAAGACTTGTTCTTCAACCAGAGGACTAACTTGGGTGGCGGCTTGTGCAGGGAGTGATGGGGTTAGGAGTGTCAGGCTCAACAGTAGCAACAACCCTGTTAGTTTTAATGTTGTCTTCGCTAAGCGTCGGAAACGGATGAAGGTATTTTTCAACAATTGTGATCGATACATAAAGTACCCTGTAAATGGCTAACATCAACCACTTTACTTGCCAGATTTGATCACGAACGGGTTTGGACTGGAATCTACTCAAGCTTCAACTCCTCTTGACGCTCACATCGAAAATCGGAGTTACGCCAAGCGGCCAAATCCACAGCAGAAAGTGGCACTAATTTCAAGCATCTCGGCTGGACAACCTGACTCAACACCGCCCAAACCAGACAACGGCTGATATCCAAACCCGCCTTCAGAACAGATTCTCGATTTCCGGGTGTGCCCTTGTGTGAGGCAAGATCTGTCTCGACCCAAATCCCATGAGCGCCCAACAGAATCTGTGCCATCCACTTCGCTCGCGGTAAATGGCTGCTAGAAGTAATTAACTTAATTTTACGAATACCCCACTGTTTGAGAATTGGGAGATTAAAGTAGAAGTTATCAAAGGTAGAATTGGCACACTTTTCTAACCAAACTTGGCGGATAGGTGCCTGTTCTCGTTGAAAAATCAGCAAGATGCAGGGGTCTTCCGAGCCTTGAGAGATCAAAACTCGGACTTCTGGATGCTGTTTGGCTAACTGGGCGACGTAGATCTCTCGATCAATCCCACCTCCCAGGACGAAAAACACATCGACAGGTTCCGACGCCACCGCTTGCAATCTCACAGTGTTAATCAGCAGCCAGCTACCCAGGAGGATACCCAAAATCAGTAGACTAGTGCTTAGGAAACGTCGCCCCCTAGATCGAAACCAATTTTTAAAACTAACCCAGTTGCGTGGAATGAGTGTACCTCTCATGTTTTATGACCCATGCTCGGACTTGGCTCAAGCCATCAGCGCTCATCATGAGTCTCACTGTATCAGCAGGACACTGAGCAAACTGGCACAAAATTTATCTAGCTTGGCAATTCAACTTGAGTATATTAGCCCTAAACCGATATCTCCCCTATCAGTAGTACGATCGCTCTCTAGCGTAAGCTGAGTTTAGACTTTAGACCCAGGGTCTCTCTTCAACAGGCCGCTTTACAATAACGGATAACCATCTAACGCCAACCTCGTTTTAGCCATACTCCATGAATCAGCACCCAAAACATTTCCCTTGGCTCAAAGGCGTCTTCTTCTCTGGAGCGATCGCAACAACCGCCGCTTTGTCTCTCATCGTACCCATGGGGGGTCGCTCTGTCTTTGCCGCACTTCAGGATAGCCCCAAAAACCTAGTTGATGAGGTTTGGCAAATCGTTAACCAGGAATATGTGGATAACAGCTTCAATAACGTGGATTGGCTAGCCACACGGCAACAGCTCCTGAGCAAAAACTACACATCCAAAGAACAAGCCTACGAGGCCATTCGGGCTGCTCTCAAGCCGATAGGAGACCCCTACACCCGTTTCATGGACCCCGAACAATTCCAAGCGCTCACAAGCCAAACCTCCGGTGAGCTTTCTGGGGTAGGGATTCGCCTCGAACTTGACGAGAAAACGAAGGCTTTGCAAATCGTCACACCCATTGAAAATTCTCCAGCGGCAAAGGCAAAGCTGCAACCGGGAGACGGCATCGTCGCCATTAATGGCAAATCAACCAAAGGCATGACTCTGGAAGAAGCTTCATCCATGATTCGGGGAGAAGTGGGCACATCCGTCACATTGCGAATTTCCCGCAAGGGAAAGCAGCCATTTGATGTTAAGCTGAGCCGTGCTCAAATTGAACTCCCAGCCGTTCATCACACCCTCAAGCAGGAAGGTCAGAAGCGGATTGGCTATATCAGCTTAAATGAATTTAGTGCCCATGCTCCGGAACAAATGCAGAAGGCGATTCAGAACTTGGAAAAGCAGAAAGTGGGTGGCTACGTGTTAGACCTGCGGGGAAATCCAGGGGGGTTACTCAACGCCAGTGTGGAAATTGCCCGCATGTGGCTAGATAGCGGCTTAATCGTCCGCACGGTAGACCGCAAGGGTGGGGATCAGAAGTTTTCCGCTAATAACACGGCTCTAACGAAGTCGCCTTTAGTTGTACTCGTGGATGGCAACTCCGCCAGTGCCAGTGAGATTCTGGCGGGTGCACTCAAGGACAATAAGCGGGCGAGTGTGATCGGCAGCAAAACCTTTGGGAAAGCGGTAGTGCAGTCGGTTCATTCTCTATCGGATGGTTCCGGCTTAGCGGTGACGATTCAGCATTACTTCCCACCCAATGGCGAAGATATTAACCACAAGGGGATTGAACCCGATGTCAAACTGGAATTGACAGAGGCACAAGAAAAGCAACTGGAGTCTAATCCAACCTTACGGGCGACCCAGGAAGACCCTCAATACAAACAGGCGATCGCAACTTTAACCATGAATGCCTCCCGACCCGGTTTAGGTCAACAGCCTAAGCCGCTCAGTATTCGGTAACGTGAGCAGGAGGGGGAGAAGGAGAAACGTTCAACGTTCTATATTCTCATCCCGAAATCAACAATCAACCTTTTCCCCATCTCCCGTTTTCCTGATCGTCTACTCCCCCGTCGCTGTTTAACGGGATGTCAATTAAGACAACTGCTCAAATCCGAGTTCCAGGGTAAAGCTACGCATCTTGCCGATATCACGCTGGGCTTTATCAGCCACTTCAAGCGTCCAAGTTCCTTGGGGGCTTTTGCCCTTACAGACCGCTAATCCCGGTGCATTTACCTCGTCGTAGGTTTTCTTGATGTTCCCAGTGGCTGCCCCCTCGCGATTGTGCAAAAGCATCGGGTCTACACCCATTTCCACAGGAGCTTTAAGGGTAACGACCAAGTCGCCAATATAAGTATGCTCAATATCCACAGAAACTTTAATAGACTTGATTAGCTCTGGATTGGCGATCGCTAAAGTCAATGTAGATGTCTCCAAGTCCTGAATCGGTACATCCTGCACCGCCGTGAAGATGGAAACAGGAGACTCTTGCTCTGGCAAGGCCAATTCAACCGCTTTGCGAGCATTTATTCTACCGTAGCCATAGAAGGGACTGCGACCACTAGCATCGTAATTCCCTCCCTGTTGATCGATGCGATCGCAGGATTGTTTAATGATGTCCCGCACCTGATCCCAACGTAAATTCGGGTTGCGGGCAATGATCAAAGCCGCGATACCCGCCGCACCCGGACAGGCGCTAGAGGTTCCCCCAAAACTGTTGGTATAGTTACCAGCCGCGTCACCCTGATTGGCATTCCCCGGATTGTAGCCCACCCGACCCGAACGATCCGTCGTCCAAATTCCAGGGGTTTTTGAGGGTCTGCCGTCATTGCTAGGAAAGGCACACCAAACAGCATTGCCGAAGTCGCTATAAGCGCTTTTCACGCTCGAATCATTACAAGCGGCTACCGCGATCACTTTTTCGTAGCTGGCGTAACCGTCATTATCCACACTTTCATTCCCATTCCCCGCCGCAAACAAAATCACACATCCCTTGGCGTTACGTCCCTGGTTAATGGCAAAGTCCATAGCCAATCGCGTGGAGTCAGGCAGAGGCACGACTTGGTTATGCACAGGATCGTTGGGGTTGTACCAAACGCCATCTGGCGGTCCCCAGCTACAGGAGATCACATCCGCACCATTTTGAGCCGCCCAAACAAAGGCATCCGCTTCTGCCTGGGAACCCAGTCCGGAAGCCAAACGAATCGGCATCAGCCGTGCCCCCGGTGCGACACCCGATGCCCCAACATTACCGTTAGCACAAGCCACACCAGCACAGGCAGTACCATGGTTATCCCGGTTCCCTGGTCTTGGCTCGTTCGTTTGACGGGTCACATCGCGAGGTGCAACGATCTTGCCAGAGGTGCGGAACTCCTCATGATCGAGATCCATCCCGTCGTCAATAACCGCAATAATTGTGCCTGTGCCATTGCTTAACGGCCAAGCCGCCTCAACGTTGGCATCGGCATTGATGGCCTGACCATTAATGGTCGTTGGCTTCAGGTGCCACTGTTGGGGGAAAGCCTGACGTTTGCTAATCTCACGCACTAATTCAGGATGGCAAAATTCCACAGATTCCTCGGAAAGAAGCCGAGAAGCGATGTCAAAAATAGCTAAACCTGTATTCTCTGGTGCGCTCACAAAGTAAGCGTTTCGTGCATACCCAAGTTCACGCTTAATCGTTAAACCGTATCGTTCTAAGATTTCTTGACAGGCACTAGACGGCGCTTCATCATCGAACTTAACAAAGAAGTTTTCGGTATAAACGACCGGTTTCATCGACTGTGGATCAACCAAAACACGCCCAGCAAATTGGATTTCAGGCTCTTGGTTAAGAATGGCTCGTGCACTGTCACCCAAAGCACTGCTCTCACGGGGATCTTTAGCGCGCAAGATTTCTACACCCGCTGCACGAAACCGGGTTTCTAACTCGAACTGATCGAGAATGTTGCGGGCTTCGGGTGACACGGGCGTGACTTCATAAGGTCTTGTTTCGGTAAGAATACTGCGGTTTTCCGTGCGAACTACAATGTGTTCATTACTAATTGTTAGTTCATACGGTTCACCGTTTCTACCGCCATAGCGGACTGTAACCATAACTCAACTCCTGGGATAAAGGTCGTGAACTCTTGTGCCTAATAGGTGAAACTAAAGTTTACGGATGCAGCAATTAGACGAGGAGCCGCTACAAATCGCTCAATCAAAAATACAAAGTGGGTCATTCATAATGGATTCATGTGAACCGTACCCAACTCCTCTATCTGTCAGTTGATACAAGTCTTGAAGCCGTGTTTCCCGAAGAGATAGATACCACTTAAGGAAGATGATTTATTGGCCAATTGAGGTATTTCTGGTAGCAGAACCCTTGCAGATTCACACTCCCCCTGTGATGGCAGAAGTGAGATTCCAGAAAAACTCCTTTTCCGAGTATCCCCAGCAAATTCGCTCTGGTACCCATCAGTCTGCTGTCATATACAGCCGTCAATCGGGGTACTACGCTGTACACTACAAGCAACCGGACACAGCAGCTCCCGGAGCGATTTTACAACTGAATGAGGGTGCGATCGCTGTTTTTCCTGGCGAACCGGATGAACCCGAAAATGATCTTCAGTTGGAATCCACGACAGGCACCCTAGGGCCAATTTATACACTACAACCCGGTGGTTCCTTCGCCGTTCCCACGGGATTGGTTTTCATCCGCTTTGCGGAAGGAGTGGAAGTGGACACACAGCACGAGGTAATCCAAAATGCAGGCTACGAAGTCGCTCAGAGCCTCTCCTACGCCCCAAATGCCGCTTGGCTGCGTACTCAATCCGGCAGCTTGCTAGAAGCCCTGAAGGGAATTTCTCAACTAGAAGCGATGCCCCATGTCGAAGCCGTTGAACCCCAGATGTTGATGCAAAGTACTCCACGTTAGCCAGAGCTATCATGATCCAGATCCATGGGAACGAACCAACCGATTCCTCCAAAACCTCTGCGTCACTCCGCGCTGCGCTCTGCGATCTCTGCGTTAAAAAATAAGATGCCGAGACCAAGAAAAAATCAACATTTATACCAAATCCGCCTTGATAACCCCCTTTTTGCTTGAAGTCTTTTCTTTCTCCTGTCCTCACTAAAGCTCCGGTTTGCCCTTTGCCTTCTGCCTTGTCTCCACTAAAAAAGGGGTATTTAACCCGGATTTGGTATTACCCATCACAACTTCAGTTGACGGACTAGATGCATGAGTTCTGGCAAAATGAGCTGTTGCAGGGCAAGTTTAACAGCACCCGTTGAGCCAGGAATGGAGAAGATAAGCTGAGTTTGATAAACTCCTGCAATGGCGCGTGAAGCGATCGCGCGTGAGCCAATTTCCTGGTAACTTAAGAACCGAAACACTTCCCCAAATCCAGGCAACGTCTTTTCCAGTAATTTCTCCAAAGCATCATAAGTGGTATCACGCGGTGCAATACCAGTACCCCCATTAAAAATCACCGCCTCCACGTCTGTGTGTTCTCCCAGCGCCTTCAACTGGGACTGAATTTCTTGAGGTTCATCCTTGAGAATCGCATAAAAACTAATAGAGTGACCCGCATCCAAGAGTAATTGTTGAATTAGCTGACCACTTTTATCCGTTTCGGGCGATCGCGTATCACTAACCGTAATCACAGCACAATTCACTGTGATTGGGGCGGAATCGGGGTGAGGTTGTTGAGCCATAGACTGATACCCAGTGGCGTTCAAAGATAGTAGATCACTTGGATGGGAAGATGGGGAGATGAGGGAAAAATAAAGTACTACGTTTGACGGCAACTGTGTATGAAAACAGCAATCCTTCAGGTCGCCACAAAAGTGTACCTGAAGGAAGGCTCTATTTATTTTGCCTGAGTAAATCCAAGATCATGCTCTTGGGCATATCGTTCCATAAAACGCATGAAACGATCCCACTCGTCTGGGGATTTGATTAGAACAAAGGCTTCTAATGCAGTTGGCTGACCATTGACAAATTTGCCCTTAACCTCTCTCGTGACAATCTCACCCTCTTCATCAATCAAATACATCCCAGTGATTTCTTCTGTACTATTGCTGTCGAGAGCTTTGGGATTTTCAAAAATAAATGTGGCAGTCCCATTACTACCGTCACGAGAACGGGTTAGACGCACGTCAGGAATAACTTCTTCGTCAATCCCTCTAGAAAACTGAATTTGAGCCATGACTGAGTCCAATCAAATATGCGAGGTAATTTCTCTCATTATCTTACCGAGCCGACTGAACTTAAGCGAAATCGTGAACTGTAACCCATTAAGACTCCCGGAGTGGCAAAATTGATAGAACTGTTACACACTAAGAACGCTTGTAGTATTTTTCAAGTTGTTTCTGTACGAGTATTTAACCGAAATCAATGGGTAAGCAGCGCGTTCTCTCTGGGGTTCAACCAACTGGCAACCTTCATCTGGGTAACTATTTAGGAGCAATTCGCAATTGGGTGGAAGGTCAAAGCCAGTACGAAAATTTTCTTTTTGTAGCCGATTTACATGCGATTACCGCACCCTACGAGCCTGCCACACTGGCATCTAATACCTACAATCTCGTGGCTCTCTATCTGGCTTGTGGTCTTGATTTAAACGACTCCACAATTTTTGTGCAATCCCATATCCCCGCCCATAGTGAACTAACTTGGCTGTTTAACTGCATTACACCTATCAACTGGCTAACAGACATGATCCAGTTTAAGGAAAAAGCAGTTAGACAAGGGGAAAATGTCAATACTGGCTTAATGGACTATCCCGTACTCATGGCAGCAGATATTTTACTCTACGATCCCGATAAAGTCCCAGTGGGGGAAGACCAGAAGCAGCACCTCGAACTAACACGCGATATTGTTAACCGGATCAACCACCAATTTGGCAGTCCAGAAAAACCCATCCTGAAGCTACCCGATCCCCTGATTCGTAAGGAAGGGGCACGGGTGATGAGTCTGGCGGATGGCACAAAGAAAATGTCTAAGTCAGACCCTTCGGACTTGAGTCGAATTAATTTGCTCGATTCCCCAGACGAAATCACCAAGAAAATTAAACGGTGTAAAACTGACCCGATTAAAGGTCTAGAATTTGACAATCCAGAACGTCCGGAGTGTAATAATTTGCTGAGTCTATATATGCTGCTTGCACAGAAAACGAAAGAAGAAGTAGCAGCAGAATGTCAAGATATGGGTTGGGGTCAGTTCAAACCGTTACTGACGGAGGCGACCGTTGCCGCGCTTGAACCCATTCAACAAAAGTATCAAGCCGTGATGGATGATCAGGGATATCTGGAGTCTGTGTTGCGAGAAGGGAGAGAGAAAGCCGAAGCGATCGCCAATGCGACCTTATTAAGGGTGAAGGCCGCTATGGGCTATTCAATGCCGCTTTGACAGATACTAATCCCATCGTAGATAGTGAGTGAGAACTCATGTCGGATTGGGGTTGAGTGCGACATTCAGCGATACCGTTTTTGCAGTCTACTTCAGCAAAATTCCATCTCTAAATAGTGGCTTCTTGTCATTCATCCCTTGGGCAGATTGGGCAGGATTCGGATACAGGTGATACTCGTAAGTAAGCGCAATTGATGATGAGCGATTCCCTTCAACAGACCACAGTTCGGACGGACATAGAGGCGATGCTTCTTGAGAGCAACTCACACAGTCCTGTCTCTACTCAAAACCAGTTTCGGACGGCGGCTCAATCCGGTGAATTTTTAATTACCGCCGAGGTGGCACCCCCCAAAGGTGGTGACCCATCTCATATGATTAAAATGGCTCAAGCCCTCAAGGGTAGGGTTCACGCCGTTAATATTACCGATGGCAGTCGGGCTGTACTCAGGATGAGTTCTGTCGCCGCCTCCGTCATTTTGTTGCAGCATGGAATTGAGCCGATTTGTCAGATGGCCTGTCGCGATCGCAACCGTCTCGCCCTCCAAGCTGACCTCATGGGGGCTCATGCTCTGGGGATTCGCAATATCCTGGCTCTCACGGGTGACCCCCTCAAAGCTGGGGACCATCCCGATGCGAAGGGGGTCTTTGATGTAGAGTCCGTGCGTTTATTGAAGCTAATTGGCAAGCTCAATAGTGGTTTCGATGCCAATGATAAGCCTCTAACAGATGGTGTTACGGATTTATTTACAGGTGCTGCCGTTGACCCGCAGCTAAAAAGTTGGTCTGGATTACAAAGTCGATTTGAGCGTAAACTAGAAGCGGGTGCACAGTTTTTCCAGAGCCAATTAATTAGTGATTTTGAGCGTCTGGAAAAGTTTATGAACGAGATTGCTGCTGGCACCAATAAGCCAATTTTAGCGGGGATATTTCTGCTCAAATCGGCTAAAAATGCCCAATTTATCAATAAATACGTCCCAGGTGTTCACATTCCCCAAACCATCATTGACCGATTGGGAGAGGCGGATGAACCCTTACAGGAAGGAGTGAAAATTGCTGCCGAGCAAGTCCAGCTCGCGCGGCAACTTTGTCAGGGTGTTCATATGATGGCGATCAAGCGGGAAGATTTGATTCCCAAAATTCTCGATTTAGCTGGAGTTCAACCCCTGAAAAGCTAAGTAAACCGAATGGGTCATTGGTTAAAGGGTTGAAGCTTAAAGGTTGAAGCTTGAAGGTTAAAGCTGGCAGGTTAGAACGTATCAACCTGATAACTTGCTGTGCTGGCAAACGTTCAACTTTTCTTTGGACGAACAATTTAGAACGAATGACTAAGGGCGAAGAAAAAAGGACTGATGAATAAAACGGTAGACACCCGAATCTGTGACATTACAGTGTACAGTAACCAAGCGCTGGTGACTCGCCGAGGAGTCGTGCAGCTCACTGGCGACGAGCATGAACTGGTGATTACCCAACTGCCAGTAACGCTCTTGAGTGAGTCAATACGGGTGAGGAATAGCGGTGCCTTAAGGGTGCGCTTGTTGGGAGTCCGAACCGAACGCACCTGTGCGACGGAGGAAGTGGCACAGAAAATTGCACAGCTCAATCAAGAAATTGGGCAAATTGAGGAGCAAAAGCGCCCCGTGCAAGATGGGCTGACACTGCTCAATCTGCAACGCAACTTTGTCAAAAGTTTGAGTAGTCAGTACTTGGAGCGCTTAACGAAGTTCCAAGACCCGGAACAGATGAACCTGAATCAAATCCGGGAATTAATGGATTTTGTCGGGCAGCAGTACAATGACTTCTCTGATGCGATCGCCCAACTGGAAAAAGAACAAAAACAGCTAGACTCGAAGTTGCAATCTCTGCGGCAGCAGCTTCAACAGTTGTCAGGCACCCAGCCTCCAGAAAGTTTCAATCTAATGATCACGGTCGAACCCTCGGCAGTAGGAGAATTGGAGCTAGAGATATCCTACATCGTCTATAAAGCAAGCTGGACACCCCTTTATGACATGCGCTTGGGTTCAAGCCATGAAAAAATCAATATCAGTTACCTCGCGGAAATTAAACAAAGTACGGGTGAAGATTGGCGGGGTGTAGCGCTCACTCTATCTACCGCCAAGCCAGGAATCGGCACTCTACCTGCCAAGCTCACCCCCTGGTATATCGATGTCCAACAGCCCAATCAGTTCAGAACACCCACCCTCTCAGAACCCGCCAGCCTGCCATCTCGGACTCTAGCGGCTACCATGCCGTTTGCTGGGACGACACCTTCAACGGAAGCGATGATGAAGTCTGGATTTGAGTATGGTTTTACCCAAACAGCAGCCCCAGATGCCTCCAAACCAGGAGGGAGTATTACTTATCGGATCAACAGCACTAGTTATATCCCTAGTGATGGCGTTCCTCATAAAACGACGATTTTGAATGAAGATTTCCCTTGCCGTGCCGAGTATATGGCTCTGGCTCGCGTCTCCCCTTTGGCTTATCTCCAGGCCACGATTACCAATCTCCAGGCTGGAGTGATGCTGCTAGCGGGCAAAGTGAATATCTTCTTGGATCAGACCTTTGTCGGAACAACACAACTCGATAACATTGCTCCCGGACAAGAATTCAAGCTCAACTTAGGGAGTGATGAAGGAATCGTGATTCAACGCGATTTGGTTGAACGTCAAGTAGACCCGAAGTTGATGGGCAACCAACGCCATCGTACCTATGCTTATCGACTGGTGATTACAAACTTCCGGGAGTGTGAAGTGAAGCTGAAACTCACAGAACAGTTGCCCGTCAGTCGTCACGAGCAAGTGAAAGTCCGTCTGACGCTCTCCAATCCGGAGATTGAGGTGGGTGAGATGGGTATGGTGGAATGGTCGCTCACGTTGCCGCCTCTGTCTGGGCAAGAGTTGTACTATCAGTTTGCGATCGAACATCCGCCCGAATTTACGATTGTTGGTTTGGAGATTTAGCAGAGCCTAACTTAGATATCTCGTAGCCACTGGGATAGCTCCGCACGGGTGAGTCTGTAAAGAAGTCTGGCTGTTTCCGAGGTGGAAACAGATGCAATATTCGACCCCGCCATTTTAGGCTGATGGCAACCCCTGAGCGCAGTATTTTTGGTGCTTGAGGCAACCCACAGGCTTCGATAATCGCATCATCGAGCAGGGCATAAATAGCAGGCTCGATCGCAGGTTGCAGGATACGGGGAAACCAACTCAAGAAAAGGTCACGAGTGGCTTCTCCAATCCGGCGATTGGGTTCTGAATAACGGAAATGTTCTCGCTCGTAGTCAAGATTGTAGCGTTCTAACTCCTGATAAGTTTCTGGGATATCTTGGATGTGCATCCGTTTGCCCACTTCCCGCCAGAAATAGAAAGACGCCAGACGTTCTTGCTCACACATGGAACGCCAACCAAAACGAGCATTCCAACGGATGGGTTCGTAAATAAAGGTGGAAAGTACGTAGAGGAAATCTTCATTGGAAATCTTGAATCGTCCGTGAATGGCATTCATCCGCTCGATGGCTTGGGTACCTCGTTCGCTCTCGTAACCCCATTTAACGATTTCGGCGGTAAGCAATCCTGTGTCGTCGTAGCGTTTTTGGGGACGAAGTTTGAATTCGCCTGTTTTATCGAGCAGTGCGGAGATGCTGGGAACGCAGAATGTTCTCATCAGGGCAACTTCGAGCGATCGCATTATCTCCCAAGGGAACTCATAGCCACTCATCAAATGATAAATCTCACAATGGTCTTGCACCGGGTCTAGCTGTTGAATCCGGTGCAAAATATCATAGCGACCCATGATTGATTGCTTCGTAAACAGATTAACTACACTATGAAGCACAAGGCTGTTTTCAGCTAGTAGTCCCAAAAGGAGCTCAACCATGAGTACTCAAACCATCAACCCACTGCCACTTCCCACCCACTTCGACGCCGCCAAAGTGGGGGAAGTTTGGCGAGTTCCCTATCAGGAGAGAGTCGCACAAGCAAGGAATTGGGCGAACCAGTACAATATCCAACCGACGGCTGAGGACAAAACCCGCATTTGTTTGTTGCTAATCGATGTTCAAAACACCTTTTGCCTGCCCGACTTTGAACTGTTCGTTGGTGGACAATCCGGGATAGGAGCAGTAGAAGATAATGTACGGTTGTGTGAGTTTATTTACCGCCATTTGGGGGTAATAAGTGCGATCGCCCCGACGATGGACACTCACACAGCCATGCAAATCTTCCATCCTATATTTTGGATTAACGAAGCTGGAGAACACCCGACACCGGCTGCCACTCTCATCACCCCGGAAGATATCCAGCAAGGTATTTGGAAAGTCAACCCAGCCATTGCTGATAGCCTCACTCACGGAAACTACTCCAGACTCCAATCACACGCCCTACACTACGTCAAGCAACTCAGTGATGCGGGGAAATACCCGTTGACGGTATGGCCTTATCATTCCATGCTAGGCGGGATTGGTCACGCTTTGGTTTCTGCTGTGGAGGAGGCCATATTTTTCCATTGCATCGCCCGAAATAGTCAAACGCGATTTGAAATTAAAGGCAACAATCCTTTAACTGAAAACTATTCCATCCTGCGTCCTGAAGTGATAGCAGATATGAGTGGAAGCCCAATTGCCCACAAAAATACAAGCTTAATTCAGTATTTGCTGGAGTTTGATGCGGTGATTATTGCAGGGCAAGCGAAGAGTCACTGTGTGGCTTGGACAATTGCCGATTTACTCACAGAAATTCAGCAGCAAGATGCCAGTCTTGCCAAAAAGGTATACCTGCTAGAAGATTGCACCTCACCCGTTGTAGTTCCAGGGATAGTAGACTATAGCGAACAAGCCGATGAAGCGTTCCGGCGATTTGCCGCCGCAGGGATGAACTTGGTTAAATCGACCGAACCGTTGGAAAGCTGGGGAGAGTTTGGAACCCTCATCCAGTAATAGCTATTATGCTGTCAGCACCTTAGGGAATGAAGAAAATCGTAGGAGAATAGGTATCACGGGATAGAAGTTATTAGATAGAGAATTATATCAACAAAGTGCAGAAAGTGGGTTAAAACCTACAGTTGGATAACTCCTATAAGCGCAAGCGGCACCGAGGAAATGCCGCCTGCTCTTCACAAATCTGTGCTTGCTCAGGTTAAATGGCAACCAATGACATAAGATTTGCACCTACAAAAAAATTCCAAATTAAATGTAAATATTACCCCTCATCTCCCTCCCCAATATCTCGCTTCAAGGGACGCTTATAGGTAAACCTGAACGTATCTCCACTGGCGATCGCCCTCCGCATTTCCTCATACATGGGGTAGCTGCCAACTCCACTGAGATTCACCCAGCCTCGTGTCCTGGTTAATGCCACAAATAGCTGGTTACGAAGGCTCACATCCGACTCATTCCGAGCAACATGATCGAAGCCGACGACATAAACCATATCCGCTTCATTCCCCTTCGCACGGGGGACGCGAGACACCGTTACTCCTCCCTCCATCCAAAAACAATCTGGGTCATGATGAGGCCATTGGGGATTGAGTTCATTCACTTCTAAAGCTGTGGGAATATAGATATCAATGCCTTGTTCCATCAAGCAACTAGCCACCTTATCTTCTAATTCCCTGGCTTCAGAAAGAGAGCCTAAAACAATCACTAAAATCTCACGACTGGGCTTGAGGTCATCATGATACAAGTTATGCTCAATCTTCTGAGCTAAAGCCGTCAATTCTTCCTGACGAGAACCATAGGTTTCAAACTCTATGATGGGTTCGCCCCAAAGTTCTGAAACCGGATTGGGAGAGTTTTCCGGAGGACGGTGCAGAGTAATTTGTTGACCCGAAATAAATTTCCCCTTCACAACTTCATAGCCGATCCTGTCCCACTCTTTCTTGTCTGTAATTCCTGCCAGCATTCCCTCTGGACGGAGCAAACCCATCCCAATCGCATGAGCGGCTGTGAGAATTGGGCCAGGGGTGCGGTAGCAGCGACGCATCACCTCAGATTTTTTAATCCCACCGTTGTATTGCGTTCCCTGAGTTAATAACCCGCTCAACTTTTCACCAAACAATTCCTTGGTTGTCGGAATCTTCAGGGTGTCCAAGCTTTGCGCTTCATCATAAGCCCAAATTAAACGACGTTGTTCGGGTTGTTCTGAGTCGATCGGTCGTAAAGCTTGATAAGCTAACCAATAAATCGCTTGTTTGTCCTGATACTTCAAGTCATCCTCAGATACTAAATCTTGCCCTTCATCAATGAGAATGGCATCAAATATCGGTTCAATTTCCATTTCTTCAGACAGTCGCTTACACAGGTCTGCCAATCCTCGATTGGGCTGCCTCTCCCTGGTTTCTCCTGCTGTTTTCGCCCGAACGCCATGGGACTGGCAAATTGTTCCATAAAAACCAGGTTGCTCCTTCGCACCCCAAGCATGAAGCACTCGCAGCTTGTGATTCTCTGTTTGGTCATAGCCAATTTCACCATTACTAAAACGACGCAACCATCGATCCAACAATCCAATGATTGTGTCGTAAAGTGTGCGGCTGAAAAATACCAAAGCAATATCCCACTCTGGATGCTTTAAGTGCATATGAGCCGCTTTTTGACATAGCAGGATTGTTTTGCCCGAACCCGCCACACCTCGCAATCGTTGAAAACCTGGAGGAATTTCTTTGCCAATATGTTCCTGCTGCAAGTCCAAATCAAAGAGATGTTGAGAATAAGCTGCCACAACGCTTCCACGCATTTTACCGTTAGTAGAGACAAGGGTACGAGGAGAACGACGCAAAACGGGTGCGCCGCTAATCACTGCCTTGAGCAACTTCCACTGTTCGTCATCCAAGTCTTCTCCCGGAACAATTGGTGCAGTTTGTTGAATTCGTTCTAAAAATCCAGCCTTGCCTAATTGATCTTGGAAGATAATCGGAGGACAACTGGGGAGTTGGTCAAAACCTCTTTGCTGCCATTGTTCTTGGGTAATCAGAGGCAATGCAACCATTGCTCGTCCCATGACTTTGCGCCAGATGGCTGGTTCGCGATCGCAATACGCAACCAACGCTCTTAGCTGACATTCAGCTTGTTGATAGGGGTTAGCTTCACGGGTATCAAAATTTTGCAGCTGCCACAGATGACCGTCAATTGCAACAATTTGGTCAATGGTGATTGATTTGACTTCAATCACAATTAAACTGTGTTCCCGATCCACCAGAAGAATGTCTGGCTCTTTCCGAATCTCTCCGACTTTCGAGAAAATTGGATAACGCCAATAGCCAATACAATTGCGATCTGAAAAAGCATTTTTTAGAGCATCCCACACCTTCTGCTCCCCTGCTTCTCCACTATCCCCTATGGGCATAGTTGTAATAAACTTGCGACCCTGATCAATTTCATTCACAGGCATTTAGGCTTACTTCCTTTAGTAAGATTTTCTGGGTGACGGCTCAATGCAGCCTCAAAAGTAGAGTTCCCAAAAAATCCAATCGGGGAACAAGCGGCTCAAAATTTTTTGGCGCGATCGCTTCTTCGGGAAGTCACGCCCATACAAAAATCCTTGCCCTCACTGGATTTGTCCGAGATGCATCGCATCCGAAGTCGTTTGCCCTCTGCCTTCTACCCTCTGCCCTCTGCCCTCTGCCCTCTGCCTTCTACCCTCTGCCCTCTGCCCTCTGCCCTCTGCCTTCTACCCTCTGCCCTCTGCCCTCTGCCCTCTGCCCTCTGCCCTCTGCCTTCTACCCTCTGCCCTCTGCCCTCTGCCCTCTGCCCTCTGCCCTCTGCCCTCTGCCCTCTGCCTTTTGCCTTCTGCCCTCTGCCTTCTGCCTTTTGCTTCATTTGTTGCAATTTGTTAAGTTGAGCTATCCTACCCGAAAATTTCACCTGAGTTGGTTATCTTAGGAATCGACGAGGATAAGTACCTTGTTCGTAGCGCAATTCAAAGCTGTTTTTAAAACCGCTGGTCAGTCCTTTTTAAAAAGTCCTTTGCAGACTTCTGACCAGCCTATAAACATCAAACCCAGACCCTAGGGCCTGGGTTATATAATATTAGCCCCCTTAGCCTACTTAACCGAGAATTTGTTCAATCATCCGGTTCGCTTGGGAACTATAACCACCGCCAAAAAGATTGAAGTGATTGAGGATGTGGTAGAGGTTGTAGAGAGTTTTTCGCTGTGTGTAACCGTCATCCAACGGCCAAACTTGGTTATAGCCGCGATAAAAGGCAGCCGGAAAGCCGCCGAACAGTTCCGTCATGGCGATATCTACTTCGCGATCGCCCACATACGTCGCTGGATCTAAAATCACCGGTTCTCCCAACTTCGTAATAGCCGCATTCCCGCCCCACAAATCACCATGCACCAAAGACGGTTGAGGCTGATGTTCCAGCAAACGTGGAACCAACGCTAATAATCGCTCTTGCTGAGGAAATTGCCCCCCACGACGTTGCGCCAGCTTGAACTGATAGCCTAACCGATGTTCAGCAAAAAAAGCCGCCCAATGAGATGTCCAAGTATTAATTTGGGGTGTTGAACCAATGGTGTTGTTCAAGTTCCAACCAAAGAAGGTGGAAGGTTGATTATTTGAACTTTCAACTGAGCTTTCGCCCCGCTTCGCTAACAACTTGCCAACGTTCAACTCTGGGTTAGGTTGAGGAGGTTTCGCCTGATGCATTTGGGCTAGTTTTCGCCCCATCTCTTCCCAATCTGGGGTCTTACCACTCCCCCCAAATTCCAGCCATTCCATCACAATGTAAGCAGAATCAGCGGCGGTACCAACGCCAATCGGTTTTGGCACCCGAATCGTTTGAGTTTCCAGCATCTGCTTTAAACCCAGCACCTCTGCCTCAAACATTTCCACCTGAGACGCCCGGTTGAGCTTCACAAAATAAGTATCCGTCTCGCTGCTGACAGCATAACCCTGATTAATACAGCCACCACTGACAGACCGACGGTTCTTAATGTCAAATGTCTTGCCAGTGATTTGGCTGATATGCGTCGCAATTTCTGTCCACATCACTAGAATTTGGGATTTGGAATTTTGGACTTTAGATTTTCACAGTAAATTAAGCTAATTTACTCATTTTGAAGTTGAATCATTGCCAACTTCAACCCGCTCTTAGCAACTCCCTTCATCTCAAATCTTGGTCGGTTTTATACTCACGATACCGTAAGCCTCAGCGGAGAGATACTGTTGTGCCGCCGATTGAATATCCAAAGAATTGACCGATTGAATGCGAGTCGGGTAGTTCAGCGCTGGTTCTAAATCTCCAATTTGGCACTGATAGTAGCCATATAAACTGGTGCGATCGCTCGGTTTTTCATTGCCAAAAATAAACCGATTAGCCACTTGCCGACGGATACGAGCGATATCCGCTTCTGCTACCAATTCCGTTTGAAAGCGGTGGATATGTTGCGCGATCGCAGCTTCCACTTCCGCTAAATTTTCTTCGGGTAAGTGTGCGGAAATATAGAACACGCCCTGAAGCCGCTGCGTCATATTACTCACCCCAATATGGGTCACCAATTTCCGCTCTTCACGCAAATCCCTCACCAGTCGTGACATGCGTCCCTGCCCTAAGATAGCCGCCAAGACATCCAATGCATAAGTTTGCTCCAATTGCAACATCCCCGGCACCCGCCAAATCATGACGAGACGAGCTTGCTGTAAGCTTTCATCGGTATACTCTCGGCGGACAATCTCTTGAAACGCAGGTTCAGGCTGGAAAGCGTTGGGATGCTGTAAAAACGGTTCAGGTAAAGAGCTGTTGCTTGAGTTGCTCTGTGTGTGATTGAAACCCTCTGCAACAATCTCGATCAACTCCTCAACCGGCAAATTCCCCACGGCGACTGCCGTCATCGACTTCGGTTGATACCATTGAGCATGAAAGTCACGCATCTGCTGAGGCTTCAACTGCTCAATCACCGATGCTGGCCCTAACACCTGTCGCCGATAAGGCAGTTGTTCAAACGTTGTCTCAATCGCCCGTCGAAACATACGACGCCCTGGATTATCATCGGAGCGGCGGATTTCTTCTAAAACCACCAGTCGCTCCCGCTCAAAAGCATCATCGGGAATGCTGGGGTTAAGCACCACATCCAGTTGCAAGGGGGCAAGTTGGGCAAAATCTTTTGGGGCTGTGGTGATGTAATAGTGAGTGTAATCTTGGCTGGTGGCGGCATTGGTCACCGCACCCCGCTCTTCAATCAGCCGCTCAAACTCACCACTTTTCAGGCGTGGCGTTCCCTTAAAAATCATGTGCTCTAAAAAATGAGCCATGCCGTTGATGTTGTCGGGTTCTACAGCCGAACCCACATTAATCCAAACATTCAAGTTAACGGCTTCGACAGGCATCCGCTCTGCCACGATAGTTAGACCATTGGGCAGTTGCTTGATGGTCGGGGCGTTGAGCGGGGGAGTTTTGAGCAGCGTTGAGGTCATCGGTACTTCGCGTTTTTGCCATTCCTCTCTATCTTAGTAGTTTGCAACGGTCGGCTCTGTCAGCGCTTCGCCCTAGCCCTCCACAAGCGCATTCTAAAATCAAGTTATGATAATTAATATTAAGAAATATAAAATTTTGCTATGCCAAGGAGTCAGGCAGACAATAGCAAGTTTCGCCGTGTTGTTGTCGTTGGTGCTGGAATCGGGGGTTTAACGGCTGGAGCCTTACTGGCTCGTCGGGGTTATCAAGTTTTAGTCCTCGACCAAGCGTTTGTGCCAGGAGGGTGTGCTTCTACCTTCAAACGTCGGGGATTTACGTTTGATGTGGGTGCGACTCAGGTGGCGGGTTTAGAACCGGGTGGCATTCACCAGCGAATTTTTGATGAGTTAGAAATTGACCTACCCGCCGCAACGCCTTGTGATCCGGCTTGTGCGGTGTTTCTTCCCGGTGAAACCGAACCGATTAACGTCTGGCGCGACCCAGAAAAATGGAAAGCTGAACGACAGCGACAGTTTCCCGGCAGTGAACCCTTCTGGCAATTGATGACCAAGTTGTTCGAGGCGAGCTGGAAGTTTCAATCCCGTGACCCTGTATTGCCTCCCCGGAATTTGTGGGACTTGTGGCAGTTATCGTCAGCCGTGCGTCCAGATACCTTGATTACCTTGCCCTTTACTTTCACCACAGTCGGGGATGCACTGCAGGGATACGGACTCTATGAAAATCAGCGTCTGAGGACGTTTCTCGATTTGCAACTGAAGCTTTATTCCCAAGTTAATGCGGATGAAACCGCCCTACTTTATGCGGCGACCGCGCTGGGTGTTTCAAGCGAACCGCAGGGGCTATTTCATCTTAAGGGCAGTATGCAGGTGTTGAGCGATCGCTTAGTCGAAGCGCTGGAAAAATGGGGGGGTAAACTGCTGATGCGCCACACGGTTGAACACATTGAAGTGTCCGGTGGTAAAGCGACTTGTGTGAGAATTCGCAATCAAAAAACAGGGGAAGTATGGACAGAACCGGCGGATGAAGTGGTTGCCAACGTCACTGCCCAAAATTTGGTGAAGTTACTCGCAGAACAAGCCCCTCAGGGGTACAAACAGCGAGTGGATAAGTTACCTCCAGCATCGGGTGCTTTTGTGATTTATTTGGGCGTTGACCAAAGTGCAATTCCCCTGGGTTGTCCGCCCCATCTTCAGTTTCTTTACGATTACTGTGGCCCAATTGGGGAGAATAACTCTCTATTCGTTTCAGTGAGTCATCCCGGAGATGGTCGCGCACCACAGGGCAAAGCGACAATTATTGCCTCTTCTTTTACCGAGGCGGCGAGGTGGTGGCAGGGGACGAAACAGGAGTATGACCAGCTTAAGCAAAAGTATACAGAAGATGCGATCGCCCAGCTTGCCCAGTATTTTTACTTAAAACCCGAAACCATCATCCACCAAGAAGTGGCAACTCCCCGCACGTTTGCCTTCTACACCGGTCGCGACCAAGGAATCGTGGGCGGCATTGGGCAACGCATACCAACTTTTGGCCCCTTTGGCTTTGCCACACGAACACCGATTAATCATCTGTGGTTGGTGGGCGATTCGACCCATCCAGGGGAAGGGACAGCTGGGGTGAGTTACTCAGCGCTCACGGCTGTAAGACAAATTGAGGCATCGGCGTAAAATTCCTCTCTGGAAAGGGATACTTCTCAATTTCATCTCATCCCAAATCGGCATTGATAGCCCCCCTTGCCAAATCCAGTATTTGTCTCCTCAGCTCCCCCGCTCCCCAACTCCCCAACAACCATGCAACTTTTCTAATCCCGCCACAACACAATCCCACCCAACAAACCATTGACATTGGGCACAATTTTCACATTGGGAGGTAGCTCGATGGTGATTTTCTTGGCTTCACCGCCGCCGATGTAGAGGTAATCGTAATTAAACAGATGATCCAGACATGCGATCGCCTTTTCTAAGCGAGTATTCCATTTTTTCTGACCCACTGCATCCAACGCTGCACGTCCCAACTGCTGCTCATAGGTTTCCCCTTTGCGGAACGGATGATGTCCCATTTCCAAATTGGGCACCAGTTTCCCATCTACAAATAGGGCAGAACCAAACCCCGTACCTAGGGTGATCACCATTTCCACTCCTTTACCGACAATAGCCGCCATTCCTTGCACATCGGCATCATTCGCCACCCGCACGGGCTTTCCCAAACGCTCAGAAAGAGCTGTGGCAAGATCGAAGCCCATCCAATCGGGGTCTAAGTTTACCGCTGTTCTTGTGATACCGCAACTTACAACCCCTGGAAATCCCACTGACACTCGATCAAATTCACCTTGTCCTGCCGCTAACTGAGCGATCGCATCAATTACAGCATCGGGTTTGGGGGGTTGGGGCGTTTCCACACGGCTGCGTTCCGTCAGGGGATTACCCGCTTCATCTAATACCATCACCTTGACACCACTGCCGCCAATGTCCACGCCGAGAGTGCGGCTCGATCCGTCTGCTTGAGTCATGAGTATTTTTACCAAAATTAATGGGTTTAAAGCTGCTCACTGAAGCTCCGCGTCCTTCTAGGACAGTTTTTCTTGGTTTATAGCAATATGTAGCCATAAACATGGTAGGATATGCTCATGATTGTACTTGAGTTTAAGTTAAAAGGTAAGCCGCAGCAGTATCGGGTCATTGACAACATGATCCGCACCGCTCAGTTCATCCGAAACAAGGCGCTCAAGTACTGGATGGAAAATCAAGGCGTTAAGCTGTCTGACCTCTACAAACAATGTGCTGTACTAGCCAAAGAGTTTGAATGGGCAGGAAAACTTAACTCAATGGCGCGTCAAGCTTCGGCAGAACGTGCCCTGATTGCTATCCAACATTTCTTTGCTAATTGCAAAGCTAAAAAACCAGGAAAGAAAGGATACCCACAGTTCAAGAAGTTTTCTCGAACTGTCGAGTACAAAACTTCAGGCTGGAAGCTTTCTTCTGATAAAAGACATCTAGCTTTTACAGATGGCTTTGCTGCTGGCTCTTTTAAATTAGTTGGCTCTCGCGATTTACACTTCTATGCGCCGGATGAGATTAAGCGGGTACGGGTAATTCGTAGAGCCGATGGCTACTACGCTCAGTTCTGCATCAATGTGGAACGAGTAGAGGAAGCCCTTCCTACGGGTAAAGCTATTGGTATAGATCTTGGTTTAGACCACTTCTTGACCGATAGCACTGGAACCACCGTTCCCAATCCCCGCCATCTCCGAAAAAGTGAGAAAGGATTGCGCATAGCGCAACGGCGAGTTTCTAGCAAGAAAAAGGGGTCAGCCAACCGCAGGAAAGCCATTAATCGGCTGGCAAGAAAACACCTCAAGGTCAGTAGGCAGCGTAAAGACTTTGCCATTAAGACGGCATTGTGCGTAGTGAAATCTAGCGATTTTATTGCCTATGAAGACCTTCAGGTGAGGAACATGGTGAAGAACCCGCATCTTGCCAAAAGCATCAGTGATGCCGCTTGGTCGCAGTTTTCTCAATGGTTGCAGTATCTAGGGAAAGTGTATGGAAAAATAGTGGTTGCTGTTACTCCTCAATACACTTCCCAGAACTGTTCAGCTTGCGGCAATACAGTCAAAAAGTCGCTTTCAGTGAGGACTCATGCTTGCCGTTGTGGCACGGTGCTAGACCGCGACCACAACGCAGCATTGAACATCCTAGCCAAAGCTTTAAGGCAGGCAGGAATTGATTTAAGTACGGCGGGGCACGCCGGAATCAACGCTTGGGGACAGACCGATCTCTACTCATTGGTGGTGACATCAATAAGCAAATCGACTGGTTGAGCCAAGAATCCTCGCGCCTAAGAGGCAGAGGAGTGTCACTGCTGCTGCATGATTTTTGGCTTAGCCCGTTCTGCACGCGCTTCAGCACTATCCATCACATCAGCCATTTTCTCCAACATTTCTCCAGCATAATTTTCTAACACCCTAGTAGACAAAGAAATACGGCCTTTCCCTTCATCGAGGTCAATAATCATCGCTTTAATGATCTGACCGATTTGGAATACGGCTGGGAGAGATTCAATAAAGGTTTGGCTCACTTGCTTAATGTGCAGCAAACCTGTGATGCCTTCAAAATCGACAAACAAACCGAAAGGCTTAATGGAAGTAATTTTGCCTTCCACCAATTGCCCCAATTCTAGCTGACTAAAACCAGCAGAACGAGTGGCTTGGCGCTGGGAAACGACCAACTTGTTGCGTTCGCGATCGGCTTCTAAGATGGTAGCGGTGAGGGTTTGACCAATCAATGAATCTAAGTCCTCTCGCTCACTCAAGTGCGATCGCGGAATAAACCCCCGCAACCCGCGCATATCGACCGTAACGCCACCCTTATTCACCCCGGTAACGCGCACTTGGAATGATTTCCCGTCTTCCTGTACCTCTGCCAACTCATCCCAAAGCCGCTTCACTTCTAGCTGACGCCGCGAAAGCGTCACCTGACCATCGGCGTCCTGTTCTCCAATAATGAGAAAATCGAGTTCTTCGTGTAAAGGCAGCACTTCTGACCAATCCCCTGAGGATTTCACAGAAACCTCGTTGATGGGAACATAGGCCAAAGACTTGCCGCCGATGTCAACATACGCACCATCCGTTTCGTAGTTGTACACCTTGCCACGCACTACCTGTCCCTTTTTAAACCCGTAGTCGTGTTGTTCCAAGGCTTTGGCAAAATCGTCCATGGAGAAAGACACTTTGCTAGCTTTAGAACGTGCTGGTTCTGATTTCATGTCAATTAATCGCTTAAAAAAAGTAGTGAATTACGGTCGAGAGTGAGTCGATGAGGGGTGCAGCTTCAAGCCGATGCCAAGGCCAGTTCCTGCTTAAAAAACTGCTTCACTTGCCCCCAAGCATCAGCGGCTGCTGCCTCATTGTAGCTAGCGCGTTGGTCACAGAAGAATCCGTGATCGGCTTCCTGGTAACGAAAGATACGGTGTATCACTTGGTGCTTGTTCAGTGCCTGTTCGATCTGAGCAACCTGTTCCAAGGGAATGCTGGCGTCTTTCATGCCAAAGAAGAGGTAGATTGTGCCTCCTCTGATATTTTTGGTTTGAGTGATGGTTGGCTCACCGCCACCCGGAGTCATTGTGGTAATGCCTGCGCCATAGAACGACGCGGTGGCTTGAATGTCTGGTAGGGTCGCCGCTAGATAGGCAACATGCCCTCCAAAACAAAAGCCGATACAGCCAATAGAGTTGGGTTTGGCTGGTGTCTGGCTGATCAGGTAATTGATGGTTGCTTGAATATCGCTTTTGAGTTCTTCTGCTGTGGTTTGCTCCTTATATTTTCTGCCAATTTGAATGTCTTTGTCTGTGTAACCCGTTTCAAAACCGGGAGCTTGGCGTTGATAGAGTGCAGGTGCGATCGCGACATAGCCTTCTTGGGCTATCCGTCGAGTGACCTCTCGGATATGATCGTTCACTCCAAAAATTTCTTGTAGCACCACAACGCCTGGGAAATTCCCCGTGTCGGCTGGCATTGCCAGGTAAGCTTCAATTTCTAGAGAGCCATTCGCAATCTTAACGGAATCTGTTTTTATTTCTCTATTCGCCATGATTTAGTTGAACGCGTGGAAAGGAGCGCTGTGAAATCCAGAGCAGCTAATCTCGAAGGCTTATCGGCTTTCTAACCGATGCAAAAACTTCTGTTTAATTTTAACTCTAAGTTACCCAATGCTTGAACGAAATTACAATAGAACTTTATCTTTTGATCTTTATTTTTTTAGATATTCTCATAACATCTATGTTTCTTGGAAAAAGATTTAGTCCTGCAATAATCGACCGAGTCTAAGGTTTTTAATCAAAAAATCAGAGCAAAAAATAGATGAAGCACAAAACTGATAAAGTCGATTCTTTTTCAGACTGTCCTAAATTAAGATAGAATCGATATCCCTTAATTTTAAATCAAGTCATTTGAGAAAAATCTAGAGGCTCGTCTGTGGCCGATGAATCTCCGCTGGAGGGAATGCGGCATTAAGCTCTAAAAGACTACTATTAATATAGTCACACACTTATTTTTAACTTTTGTCTATGAGACCGACGCTGCGATCAAGTGTTTATCGTGCCGAAGTAGGAGTTTTTCTAGGTATCCAGGGCTGAGTAAGGATAGATTGGATAGAGTCTAGACCTGGACAAAATTTTAGTGTTAAGGGTGCCGATGGCAAAACTTGCCTCGGTTAACCAAGGGCTTTGGAGACATTGTGATGGTTCAATATCATATTCAGCCAGATAGTGAGATTCCTGCCTCAAAGCAGCTATTTGATCAAATACAATTTGCGATCGCCTCTCGGCAATATCCCCCCGGTCATCGTTTGCCCAGTACCAGGCAATTAGCCATGATTACCGGTTTGCACCGCAACACCATTAGTAAGGTGTATCGGCAGTTAGAAGACACAGGACTGGTAGAATCTCAAGCGGGATCAGGGATTTATGTTAAGGCACAAGGTCATGAAGGGGGTGCCCAGCGACAGTCTCCCATCCTCAATCAGTATCCTAATGCCTCCAAAATTGTGCAGCAGAGTCTTGATGAACTGCTGGCACAGGGTTGCTCTCTCAGTGAAGCCAGAGAACTGTTTCTCACAGAAATCGATTGGCGATTGCGCTGTAGTGCGCGAGTATTGGTCACCGTTGAGTCACGAGACTTGGGTGCTGGGGAGTTGATGGTACAGGAATTGGAAAAATCGCTGGGAATTCCTGTGCAGTTAGTTCCCATGGAGGAACTCGCCCTAGCGTTGGATCAAACCAACTCTGGTACAGTTGTGACCAGTCGGTATTTTATCCGACAAGCCGAAGAGATCGCCGCTCCCAAATCTGTTCGTGTTATTCCCGTAGATATCTACGATTATGGAAAGGAAATCAAGCTGATTCAAAGCCTCCCCAAAGATAGCTGTTTGGGAGTAGTGAGTATCAGTGACGGCATCCTACGGGTTGTAGAAGTGATTATCCACAGTCTGCGTGGGGAAGATTTGCTCCTAATGACAGCTCAGTTTAACGAAACCTATAAACTGAATGCCTTAGTTCGTAGTGCCCAAACGATTCTGAGCGACCAAGCCAGCTATCAAATCGTCAAAGCCGCCATCTTAGCGGCTAGAGAAGACATTATCCGTCCCCCAGAACTCATTTGCAGTGACAATTATATTGGCAGCAAGTCGATTAACTTGCTCAAACGCGAATTGGGTTTGGGTTAAGTGACACAAAAGTTAAGGTTTTGCGAGTCGCTTTTGGCGCTGGGCAACCCGTTTTGTGATATGACGAACTTAACTGTGGAATGAGGAGAAAAAATGACCATTAACATGCATCCCAGCATGGGTTTAAAGGATAGCATTGAGCAGCGTCGCGCGGCGCGAGCATTTCGCAGCGATCCCATTCCGGACGCCGCTTTAGCAGAAATTCTGCGGCTGGGTGTCCGAGCACCGTCTGGTTATAACCTCCAGCCTTGGCGCTTTGTGGTAGTACGGGAGGCAGAAAATAAAGAGAGACTCAAAGCTTGTGCCTTCAATCAGCGACAAGTTGGTGAAGCGCCTGTGGTTTTAATTTGTTGTGGCGACAGGCGTGTCGCTGAACCTGACTACATAGAATCTGTGATTAAGCTGGGTTCTGAGGCGGGGGCGGTGAATGAGGGTTATGCAGAGTACATGCGCCAATCCATTCCCCAGTTATTTGAGAATCGTCCCTGTTTTGAACATGTGGAAGCTTGGACGAATCGCCACACGATGTTAGCCGTCGCTCACTTAATGATTGTGGCGAAGAGTTATGGTGTAGATAGTTGCCCCATGGAAGGGTTTGTCAGTACTCAGGTGAAAGAAGCGTTCCAAATTCCAGAGGAGGTCGATGTTTGCTGTCTCTTAGCATTAGGCTATGTGGCTGAACCGTTTAAGTCCTATGGTGGACGCTTTGGGATTGATCAGGTTTTCTTCGGTGAAAGTTACGAACAACCCTTGACCCTATAAAGTAGCCCTGTTGGCTGTTACGGACTAATGCCTGCGGAGGATATTTCCTAGAAGGACGATAAAGCTAAATGCAGCATTCCCTCGCCTCTAACTCTGGGCATCAGACGCAGCAGCGCAACCCACTGGATAAGCGGATTGATACGTACTAGAACGCTTACCAAACCAACTGTAACGATTATCGCGAACTTGCTCATAAACGCGATCGCCCATCCATTTCATCCCAGGCAGAGCTCGGTAAGCCGAAACAAACACATTGCCGGCTGGTAACAAATTCCCAATCTCCTCCGCCGCATCACTGCCTTGCCAGCGACGTTCTGGTGAGGCAGTATCAATTAAAATCATCCCCATTTCACAATCTTGGGGCGTCACGCCCAAATTCTTCAGCGCTTCTTCCTCCTGCATCGAGATGTAATCGAATAGCTGTCCTTTATCCAGGTTTTCGAGTACCTGTACCAGGGTGACGCAAAGATTACAGTTGCCGTCGTAAATAACGTGGTATCTCATATTCTCGTGATTGCTTGCGCCAAAAACGGCAGTATCTCTTCATTTTTAACCTAATTATGAAAAATGAGGCACAGCCTTTGTAGGGACATAGGTGGTGCGTTCTAATTTTTCAACATCTGTTCCAATGACTCATCCTGAGCCACTGAAGCAGGCTGTTTTTGTCCAGATTGCTTTCTACCTGTATTGTTGAGCGAAACCCTTGGAATTTCCCGGATAGGCTCCCAAGTTTGCGTAAAACACAAAGAATCACCTGATTCTTAAGTAAGAGAGTCTAAGCAAAGCACTGAGTTTCCAGTTTTTATCCAAGAGGTAGAGGTCAATGAAAACCCAATGGCAGAAATTATTTGTTAAAACGACCGTTTGGTTAGCCGCTGAGATTATCCTCAATTTGATTGGACTTGATAACCTAGCTGACTATAGCGAATTTATCTACGGACAAGAAGTCATGGTATTGAGCCAACACCCTCAGGCAAAAACTCTAATTCTTGTTTAATATTATGAGTTATTAAAAATACGTTATTCCAAAGATTAACATAGTTGATAAACGGTTAAGAAAAAAGAGGCTTACTTGTGTATGCCCCTTTTTTTTGACTATTTATTACTCACTGGAGTTGAGTTTGGAGGGTCAAAGCGATTGACCCAGGTAGCCCATAAAATCATCGGTGAACCTACAACCAAACAAATTAGCCACTGGTTTAAGGTTAAGGGAGCTGTATAGAAAATGTTATTGATGAGTGGCACATGAGCAAAAATGATTTGCAAAATGATGGCTCCAATAATTCCAAAGCCGATGGCAGGAATATCAGCATTCTCTTCGATAGTGCTGTCCATCTTAGCAATGAGATTGGGTATAAACTGGCTGATACTCAACATATAAAATTTGGGCAAGCGGGTGGTGTTAATTTTGGTTGATAAACGGTGAGTGCGAGAAAATGACTTGCAAGATGATTGCCGCAATAACCCCAGGAGCAAGAGTTTGCTGTTAAGACCAAGTTTTTTGTTGGTGTTCAGGGTGAAGTAAAGGTGACATTACTGGTAAGGCAGTAGGCGAGAGGTTGATAGTGGGGCGATCGCATTCTGTGGCGTTCATGGTACATCGATCGCCCCCAGCAACCTCACGGCGTAGGCTAAGATTCACCCACTACAATGGGTTGCTCACTCAAAGGTTCTCCTTTGGTTGGGGGTTCCACTGGCTCACCAAAGGCGATCCGCAGAAACGGCGGTGCCAGAAATGTGGTTAGAATCACCATGATAATAATGGATACCTCCAACGGCTTATCCAGAACCCCACTCGCAGAACCGATTCCGGCAAACACTAACCCGACTTCACCCCGTGGAATCATGCCAACCCCGATCGCAAGTCGATTAATTCCGGGCTGACCAAACACCGCCCAACCCG
This sequence comes from Microcoleus sp. AS-A8, assembly GCA_039962225.1. Classification (NCBI taxonomy): domain Bacteria; kingdom Bacillati; phylum Cyanobacteriota; class Cyanophyceae; order Oscillatoriales; family Microcoleaceae; genus Microcoleus; species Microcoleus sp. AS-A8. Next base: position 522,435 of record JAMPKV010000002.1, on the reverse strand, counting down.
TCACCACCTTGCCGAGAATGGCAACCACCATCAAAAATCCGGCAATCAAAAGTCCGGCACGATTCTCAGGCACCGTCGGATTCAACACACCCAGATCAGCCCGTGCTCCTACAGTCACAAAGAAAATGGGCACCAGTAGATCGGCGATCGGCTTCACCAGTTCATCCAACTCATTGCGGGCATCGGTTTCATCCAGAACCAAGCCAGCAGCAAAAGCACCCAAAATCGCTTCTAGATGAATTGCGTTGCCCAGAAATGCCATGAAGAAGGCAAAGATAAATGCTGGCATGACAACGTTGCCACGGGTTTTGAGTTTCTCCACAACTGCAACAAAGGTTTTGTTGAAGATGCCACCCAACAGAATCGAACCGAGCAGAAACGCTGTTGCACTCACAATCAGGTAGATGACATTGGTAACATCAATCTCACCCGTTTTGGCTAAACTGGCGACAACAGCCAGGACAATGATTCCCAGTACATCATCAATAACCGCAGCACCAACAATGATTTGACCTTCTTTGGATTTAAGCTGTCCTAATTCAGACAACACTTTGGACGTAATCCCGATACTGGTTGCCGTCAAGGCAGCCCCCGCAAAAATTGCTGGAATTGCGGGAACATGGAATAACATCATTAAGCCAACGGTGCCCGCGGCAAACGGAACTGCCACCCCCACACAGGCGACGATCACAGCTTGAGTACCCACTTCTTTCAGTTGTCTGAGATCCGATTCCAGACCAATTTCAAACAGCAGAATAATCACGCCCAATTCAGCCAGCACTGAAATGACTTCACTCTGAGACTCGTATACACTCGTGAGGGCTGCGGGAGACAGATGATTAATCCATTGCAGCACGGTCATAACCGCTGAGTCTGAGGCGGAAAGTCCACTTTCGGGAAAGATGATCAGGTGTAAAGCAGATACCCCGACAATTACCCCTGCCACCAGTTCACCCAGGACGGGTGGCAAATCAAATCGTTTAGCTAGTTCCGCGCCGAGTTTACTGGCGAGATAAATCACTACTAAACTCAGCAGAACTCCAGCCAGGACAATCGGTGAATTTTCCGCCTCGACAGTTGCCAACAAGGGCATGGGAGCAACCAGAGATGCCATCCCAGAACTTAAAGCTGTAATTGTATGGTTCAAAAACATGGTTAGGTTGTGGTGGTAAAAACGATTTAAACCTGATTTGATATTAGAGACAACCGATTGCTTACGGCACGCTACGCGATCGCCAGCTAGTTTTCTGACGCATTAGGTTGCCTCGATGCATCGAACCTGCAATGAGGCGGCTAGGGTGGGCAATGCCCACCCTACTTGTCGAGGTGCTGCATAAGCCCTGATTTCACAAAGGCAAGGAAAGGATTTTGGGTCAACCCACTTCAAAGGCGATCGCTAAAGCTGCCACTCTTGAAGCGCGTAAGGGTTTCGCTTCTACAATGCCGATACCCCGATCACTCCTCAAATCATTGAGTAAATCGCTGATGACCTCAAGAGGTTTTTCACTAAAGGAGCATCACAACTAGGGAGAATATGCCATCGCCAATATCGCGATCGCGTTGTCTAAAACTCTACCAAGCATCCGTCAACCACTATCTAAATCGATAGGTTATTAATTTTTTGGATAAAGTGATCGTCTAGCCTAGGAAAAGTTGAGGCAGTTTAGGTAATTAAAAAAACAGTAATGTATAACCGTGATGAAGGGCTGAAGAGACTGCATGAAATAAAAAATAGTTTAATTGAGGTGGGTGAGTATGATTATCAGGCAATCGCCACAGTTTCTGTAAAATTTGACCTATTTGGACGAGATTTGCTAGAAAATCACGATCTTGCTGTATTCCACGATGCACAACGCCTAGCAAGGTTGAAGGTTGTCGAACCACCCATAAGATATGAACTCGACATCAGATGCAAAGCTATTGCAGGACAAGAAAATCCGGATAATACGGATCACATTGGAGCAGCCATAGCTAAGGGATACAGTCAAGCTCGAATTGTACTTGCTGGATTAGCAGCTTCAGCGCGTTGTCTCATTCTTCGCCGTCATCTAACTTTTTTACATGGTGGCGTTGATGTAGCTATTTTGGGTAAACCAAACTTAAGCAAAGTAGAATTTGGACATGAGTTTCCTAATGTTGAATCTCAGGGTAGCATCGATGCAGGAAACCTCTGTGCTGCAATTACAGCACTAGCTATGTTCAATTCGTCTTGGTCAGAGGCATTTCTCCACAACTATGAGAGTGGTCAAATGTTCCTCTTAAGCCCAATGGAGTTTAACCCTTTGCACCCCAACGGTTTCTCCCATTTTTTATCCGAAGCGTATCTCTCGTTCTTCCGTTGTCTTGAGTATATAGTCATGGTTAAAGTTCTTAGAGAACGCGGTCAATTCAAAGGCTTTCACCTTCGTAGAGCATTTGATCGCCTTGATTGTAAGACTATCGATGGCAACACGCCTCCATTCGATATTTTGAAAGTGCATGGAGATGAACTGATTAGAAAACGTGGACAATATGCAGCTCACCTTCTAACTGGTGCTAAACCAGGAGAACTCAATCATCAGGATGTGTATAAGTTGAAAGAACTCGTGGATTTCCTGTTTTGTACAGCACTTGCTTGTTCCAGCAAACTCCATTGATCTCAACCTAACAAGTTGCTGCACTGCAATGTTCGTGCCCAACATAGAACCTTAATTATTTTATTAAGGATTGCAGTAAAAGCATTCGGCTAGATCAGCTTTATCTAATCCATCGGGAAATATGACTTCTTAACTATCGAAGCGGTTCACCTACATAGTTAACAGAATCAACAGAGCTAGCTTTCCATCTCTCACAACAATCCCCGATAATGAATAAAAACCAAAACAGCCGCCCAAGAACCCAATGCGACTTTTACTGCAACCAAGATGTTGAGCAGGGGGATAACCCCGCCGCTGAAAAGTGCGCCCAACTCTCCGTGCGGTAATTCAAATCCGGCTAGAGTGATAACCGACAGGACAATGAAAATAAGAACCGAAACCTTCTCCCATGTAGCGGCGTTCCAGCGCTTGTAGATTTCCTGCATCCACTCCGTTGATGAGGTAATCGCAATAAGACCGATCGCCGTTCCACCTGCCACTCCAGCCGCAAAGCCACCGCCGGGACTTAGATGCCCCCGAATCGCCAGTTCGATACCCACCAACGCAGCAATGGTCGCTCCCAGACGCGCCATAATAATGGATGGTTGATCGGTGAACTGATAGATCGCGCAGAATGGTCGTTCGTTCGCCAGCAGATAATGGGCACCCATTACCGCGATCGTAAATACCACCACTTCAAAGATCGTGTCATACAGCCGATTCCTGAGAATGACAGCCGTAACTGCATTAGGTACTCCACTCTCTTGTACAAGCGTTTGGACGATCGAGAACGATAACTCCGGTGTCGGATTGGGCATGACGAGGAATTTGACGAATAGCGCTATCCCCGCTGCAATGTAAACCCATTTCATTTATGTTCCTCCCCTGAGTCTGGTGCATTTACATAGGTTAGGCTTGTCGCTGGTGACGAAAGTTCGGTTCGCATGATGTCATAGAGGCGTCGAACCCTAGTTATGGTGTGATAGGGTTCCTGTTCGTCCTGACTCGCTACAAGGTCTTGATTATCGTACTCTCGTCTGGCACAGGTCGCATGGATTTCTTTCTCCATCAGCGCCCGGTGCAAAGCCTGTGTATTCGTGTACGGGACTACCTCAAGACGCATATAGTGTTTGCCGAAAATTGTTCGTAACTCATCCATCAGTTGCCCTAAAGGGGACTTGTCATCTGTCTCGATCGCTCCGTCTTCGAGTACACCCAGACGCATCACCAGCGATGAACGCACTGCGATCGCATAGAGAGTAATCGCAAGCAGAGTCCCCATCAAGGCTTGCGTCAAAGCAACATCCGCCGCCCCCAAAACCGCAAATACCAATGTCGCCACCGCTCCCGATATTCCCTGAATTACCAGGGCATGGTAAGGATTGGTCTGAAGTAACAGCATTAGCGAGGACAACGGCAGCAGGGCGGTTATGACATAGATATAGCTATCATTCATGATTGATTCCCTCCACTACTGGCACCGTATGCCAACACATACCCCAGCACTGTATTCCAGATTGCTAAGGTGATAATGCCAAGGATGAGCAACGGCCATTCGCTAGGTACTTTCGGAAGCAGCAGTCCGACCATGATGAGCATGCTCCCTAGCGTATCTGCAACCGAAAGAGTATGCAGCTTGTATAATACCGAGCGATCGCCGATTAAGGGAAAGGTTCCCCAAAACCAGAAGAAAATTCCTATACCGATGCAGGCGTAACTAAGTGCGGTGATCATACTTCATTCAGGCGTTTAAGAATTTGTGCCAACAACATTAATCCGGCATTACCCACACTCAGGATGATGACTCCTACAACACCGAGCATCCAATCATCCCGTAAGACCGATACCACCAGGAGTATGATGGATGCCTTGGTGGCGACACTGGCAAATGCCAACATTTTTTGCCAAATATCATCATCCTGCCAAGCCTCGTACATGGGTATGAGCATAGCTAGAATCATTGCAACCAGTGCCCAGTTCAGTGCCAAGTTCATGCTTTTCTCCTCCGTCGCACCCAGTGGACTTCGTACCAGCCATTTTCGTGGTACTTCAAGACAATGCTTGTGGGCGTAAAGGTGATCAGAAATATATCCAGGAAGATGAGTCCCGGTGTCCGTTGTGGTTTGACTCGTTCCATCGTCACCTCTTCGTAATTATGGGGACGGAGGATCATTTCAAAGGCTTCCTTATATGCCTGCGGAATCGCCACGAGCGTTTCCCACAGCGCCCGCAGCCAGTCCTTCAATCGTCCTGGGGCTTTGGGGCGTCCCGGTAAAAGGAGTGCGATGCTGATACCAATGATGATATTTGCCGGACTCAGATTAGCAGTTAGCAAAAACCAGATGGCCAGTCGCAATATCAGATTCAAATACCCAATCATGGCAACACCATCCAAAAGAGCAGGATTAACATGAGACTCATCCCACCGATCAGATGCTCAAATTGCTCCATAACACGGGGCAGCTTGAGTACGGATCGTTTGAAAATCAACAGATACGCCAACCAACCAATGCCTATGGTTGCCAGTGGTTTCACGATATTCTCAAGGCTATACGCCTCGTAATAGACAACGTTTGCCGCAAACAAGCCACCGAGTAGCAGGCTCACTGCTGGCCAGAAACCAGGCTTTACTACATCCTCGCCGTCCGGTTTATGCGGCAAGAATATGAATTTGGCAAACGAGATTGCTGTTCCTAAAGCCGCAACGTTCATGGCGATCGCTTGCCAGGGCAGTAAATTTTTCGTCGTCAACACCTTCGCCCCAAAGCCGGACAACAAGGGAAAGCCTGAGATCGAGAAGCTGGCGATGACCAGAGCAATCCAGACGGTTGTATTGATCGGCTTGTGTTGCAGTTCCTTGAAGTTTCGGCTCGGTAAAGCACCCGCAATCAGGAAGAGTGCCGATTTGACCAAGCCGTGAGTCAGTGCATAAAAGCCACCTACGACTGGGGCAGCGAGGATAAAGCCTAACTGCGAAACCGTATGAAACGCCAGCATCCGCTTGGCATCCTTTTCAAAGACAGCATAGAACACGCCTAGCAGGGCTGTCCCAACTCCGAAAATCCGGATGAGTGGATCGAGTTCATCCACCATTAGCGCACAACGCACTAGCGGATAGACTCCAGCTTTGACCACAACTCCCGACAGCAATGCCGATACTGGTGTCTCCGATTCAGAGTGGGTCAACGGTAGCCACAATCCCGATACAAAGATTCCCCCCTTAACCAAGAGTCCCAGAAATACAAGGGCAAGCGCCTCCGGTGGTGCCCCGCGCAAAGCTGCAAAACTAAACGAATGATTGGTCTGATAGGCTAGCACCGCACCCACCAGATAAAACAGCATTGCCGTGTTGCTGATAAACAGATAGCGCAAGCCAACCCAAATCGAGCGATCGGTGCGGGTATAGGTAATCAAGAGAAATGCGGCAATCCCGCTCACCTCTAACGCCACGTATAAACTGATAAAGTCGGCACAGGCGAACGCGGCATTGAGGCTGCCATGCAAAATGATGGCTTGTGCATAAAAGAAAGTCGTCTTATCGCTTTGCCAACAGTAGAGGATGACTGCGGCTGTTACCAGCGCATTGGTCAAGATAAAGTAGCCGCTTAACTGATCGACTATTAATGTGACGCTGAAATGATCTAGTAACTCTAGTTTCAGGGGCGACTGTTCGACAAATAGCTGCAACGCATATGCAGCCGAAGCAAAAGCTGTAAACAGTGCAAGGGTTTTGTCAAGTTTGGGGAACAGATAGATGGTGAACCCCAAGAAAAACGGTAGTGCGATCCATGCAAGGGTAATGGTATTCATGGGGTATTGCTCTTCTCGATCTCGTTGGTTTCCAGGGTGGGATTATCCCGTGCCAACTTCATGACACCGACCAGCATTAAGCACTGAATCGAAAAGCCAATCACAATCCCTGTCAAGATGACCGCTTGAGGAACCGGATCGGCGTAAGCCCCATTTGCCGCGTCTGAAATAATGGGCGTGAATAAACCATCTCGCGATGCAATCAGCACGTAATAGGCAATAACCCCCGTACTCATGACATCCATAGAGATGATCTTCATAACCAGGTTCTTTTTAAGGATGATGCCGAGAAATCCGCAGAATATTGTTGCGAAGACGAATGCTTCTAACACGGGAATTGCCTGTGTGGTAAAGGTCGGTTGTAATTATTTTTGAAAAAATAAACTCTTCCTGATAGGCAGTTTGATTTCTCCGGGGCGCTGGGGATGAGCAATTTTTTCAATCGTTAAACCCTTTCCCCGATAGCTATCCAGGATTTTTGCAACTTCTTGAACTTTCCAGTAATGCCATTTTTGCCCTTGTTGGCTGAACGAGTCCTTGATAGCTGTGACTGACATGCCGCTACCCCCTGGTTAGTACGTATTAATAATGCTGTAAATCTATTAATTGCACTATAAAATAGAGCCATCTTGGAAGCAAGGAAAGTCGGTAATTTTAGAATTTGAAATTCCAATGGTTTCCCAAGACAAATTTAGTCAATTGAAAATGTCTACGATCAGCTCGAAGGACATTTTGCTACAGGGTAAACCTATCGAAAAAATTTGACAAAAAGACAAAACTGTGTATTAAAAATAGAACAGAAAAAACCTTTCCGCAGAGGCAGTAACTCCTCAATTGGCAATTAGCAAAGCCAGTTGACCGGAAAAGGACGAGGATCTCGTGTATAAGGGAACCGTCCTGTTACCTTCCTGGACTTCAAACTAAACCATGACTCAAGATATCCATCGGTTCTACAAAGCCTGTAACCCTAGTCAGACATTGAGTGATAGTGATAATCATCAACCCTATCAGCTCGATTACTCACCTGTGCGGGGTCTGAGAGTCATGGGAGCGATGAAAGAAACAATTCAACGCACCGTGTTGGAGAAGGCAACTTGCCAGTTGTTTACGGGATACATCGGTACTGGCAAAACGGTAGAGTTACTTCAGCTCAAGACAGAGCTAGAGCAGGAGTCATTTCATGTCGTTTATTTCGATGCCAAGGACGATGTGGATTTGGCCGATTTAGATATTGACATTCTGATGATTGCGATCGCCCAGCGCATCATTCAAAGCTTGGAAGCCTCAAAGATCAATATCTCAGAACAATTCTGTACTCATCTGCTCAGTGCCCTCTCAGAGTTACCCGAAATTTCCCCCGTCTCCTTAGGACTCGATCAGTTAATCTCTGCCCTGAAAAGCAATGTCAAGCTTCGCAACTACCTACGGCATATTTTGGCAAGCTGTAACTATAACCTTGTGGCAACAATTAACGAGAAATTGTTGCCACCTGCAAACGAACAGCTTCAAAGTCAGGGCAAAAAAGGCTTAGTCGTGATTGTGGATGGCTTAGACCGCTTAGACAGTCCCCGCAACGTCTGGGGATGCCACCACTACGAAAACCTATTTATTGAGCAAGCAGCTCAGCTACGCGAACTTAACTGCCACATGATCTATACATTTCCCCTGGGATTAGTTTTCTCGGAGGAATATGTTGTTCTCCAGCAGCGCTTTGGTGTGACCCCGATCCTACTACCCATGATTCCCGTGCAGCACCGGGATGGTCGTAACTGTGAACAGGGGATGGAACTCATGCGGCAGATGGTCATGGTTCGAGCTTTTCCCAAACTTCAGCCAGAAGAACGCCTCAAGCGGATTACAGACATTTTTGATACTCCAGAAACCTTAGACCGACTGTGCCGCATTAGTGGCGGAAATGTGGGGACGTTGCTAGAGATGCTCAACAGAGGTTTTGAAGAAGGAGAACTACCCTTATCGCGCACTTCTGTGGAAGCCGTAATTCGAGAAAGTCGCGATAGCTTGGTTGTTGCCGTCGATGACCACGAGTGGGAGTTGCTCGTGCGCGTAGCGAAAGACCGTCGTTTGACGCAAGAAGCAGCAGATGAAGTCTTACAGCGATCGCGCTTTGTTTTGGAATATGAGGACGAGCAAGGACGCTGGTATGATGTTAATCCGCTTTTGTTAGAGGCAGAACAATTCCAGGCGATCGCCCAGAAAAACTCCTGAAAATCAGGGACCGGAGCTCATACGAGGATGGGGGAAGGCAAATAAAGAAATTTCTGGCCTTCTCAGTCAGCGATAGGATTACTTAGTGCCACACAGTAACCCAAACCGAATCAACCCACTTCGGTAGCCTCGGCTCATCAATCCTAAGGACAATGCGGCTTGTATCGTACTCCAACCGCTTTGGATCAAGCCGACAATCGCTTTAGGGTCCAGTGCTGAATTCATCACGATATCCCAAAAGGGTGCAACTGCATCCGACCAATCAGCCGTGCGAATGTTTTGCAGGGGGAGACTACGGGAGATCGCTTCATACTCCGGCAGCGAAATGACATAAGGTAAGCAGTAAACTCGGTATATTTCCTCTAAATGCTGCTTTTCATCTGCCGTTAACTCTCCCGTTGCGGGTGTGATGGGGCGATGACACCAGGTTGCCATCAGGAAGGTTCCGCCTGGTTTAAGTACCCGGTAGCACTCCTGGAGAAATTTTTCTTTATCCGGCATGTGTTCGCCACTTTCCATCGACCAAACCAAATCAAACGAGTGATCGGCGAAAGGCATATCTAGGGCATCGGCAACTTGGAACTGTACCTCTGTCCCTAACCCCGCTTCCTGTGCTCGTGCGGTTGCTCTTTTTGCTTGCACTGGACTTAAAGTAATCCCTGTAGCCTGAGCATTGAACTTTTGTGCTAGGTAAAGAGAACTGCCGCCAATGCCACAACCGACATCGAGAATTTGTGGGCAACGTCCTGGGGTTGTCCTTAAGTCACTTACCTGTGCCCAGTTGAGCATTTCCTCAATCAGGTCAATTTGTGCCTGACGCCGTTCTTTTTTCTCTTTGCCAGTAGGGCCGTAGTAGCCGTGGTGCATGTGTTCGCCCCATACTTGTTCCCACAAACCGGAAGAGGCGTCATAAAATTGTTGAATTTGGCTTTTGAGAGTAGAAGTCATGGATTGCTGCGCTGATGGGTAGACCGGAATTAGCCTAGCAGACAAACTCCTGCTCCATCAAAAGTACAGGGCAGATGTCTCTTCTTGTCCTGGTATTTTAAAGTTCTTTTTTTAGAGGTAAGCTGCAACAATGATTTTTTAGTCAAACTCTCCATGACCATTTCGCGCACCATCTGCCTCGGATTTCTTGCGGTGATTACCGTAGGCACCTTTTTCCTGATGCTACCGATTTCTACCAGCGCTGGGACATGGAACGATCCGCTAGTTGCGCTGTTCACAACGACCTCTGCTGTCTGTGTCACGGGTCATATTGTTGTCGATACCGGCACCCATTTTTCTTTCTGGGGTCAGCTCTTTATCCTCATACTGGTTCAGTTGGGGGGGCTGGGCTACATGACCACAACCACCTTTCTCATCCTCCTCGTGGGTTATCGGTTTCAATTGAGGCATAAAAGGGGAATTCAAGAAGAACTGTCTCGACCGGGTCTCCAAGATAGCGCCCAACTCATCCGTTCTATCATTGCCACTGTCCTTATTTTTGAAATTACGGGTATTTTTCTGCTCTTACCCGTATTTGCGCCAAAGTATGGATTAGATTATGGGCTTTGGTTGTCAGTTTTCCATAGTGTTAGTGCTTGGAATAATGCTGGTTTTAGCCTATTTAAGGATAATTTAATTGGCTATCAATCCTCCATCACTGTTAACTTCGTTATTACGTCACTCATTATCTTTGGCGGTATTGGCTATCAGGTGATTATTGAAACATATTTAGGGATACGCGATCGATTGGGGAAAAGAACTAAACGCATTAACTTTTCCTTGAATTTCAAGGTTGTTACCAGTACGACCTTGGTTATTTTAATAATTGGGACAATTGGCATTTTCTTGACCGAATTCCATAATCCAGGCACCTTGGGTAATCTAAGTTTTAAAGACCAATTACTGGCGGCGTGGTTTCAAGCTGTCACACCCAGAACAGCAGGCTTTAATTCTGTTGATTACAGCAAGATGACGACAGCCGCTTTATTTCTCACAGTTGGACTGATGTTTATTGGAGGCAGTCCCGGTGGGACAGCGGGTGGAATTAAAACCACAACATTACGAGTTTTGACGAGTTGCACGAAGGCGATTTTACAAGGAAAAGAGGAAGTCCAGCTCTATGAACGGCAGATAGCCATCAATCTCGTTTTAAAAGCGGTTGGTGTCTTACTAGGTTCAGCGACAACTGTGATCATCTCAACCGCATTAATTACCCTCACCGATCCAAACGTAGATTTTATCCGTATCTTGTTGGAAGTTGTATCAGCGTTTTGCACAGTAGGTCTTTCCACAGGTATTACTGCCGGTCTCTCAGTCGGCGCAAAGCTGGTTTTGATTGCTACCATGTACATCGGACGGGTGGGGGTTTTACTGCTGATGACGGCACTTTTGGGAGACCCTCGTCCCAGTCGAGTGCACCTCCCCGAAGAGAATTTACTTGTGGGATAATCTGTAAGCAACTGGATGATTGGAGGTTGAAAGATAGAAGGTTAATTTGTTGGGGCTTGAGATTCCTGGCAACTTTCTGGTTCGCCCCTTAATCAATTAACACTCAGAAGATGAACTTGGGGAGATTGGACTCAATTGCAGCGTTCATGAAAATTGGTATCAGAAGATTAAAACGTTCCATCCCTCTCCCCCATTCCTTGCTAGTCTGGAATTTATGATTATTGCCAACTTCAGTTGCTTGATGTGGGCACCTCGACTCAGCTACACCTTGATAAAAAAGGAAAACGTGTGAATTTGTCATCTTTCAGGTTCTTTCGCAATCTACGCCGAGACAATAAACAATTTGCCGTGATTGGATTAGGGCGTTTTGGTCGGGCTGTTTGTGGCTCTCTGCACCAATTAGGCTATGAAGTACTAGGAACAGATGTTGATGAAAAACGTGTGGCTCAAGTCTTGAGTGACCAAATTGTGGCTCATGCAGTGCAGTTGGACTCTACCGAACCGCTGGCGCTGAAAGAAGCAGGGATTTTTGAATTTGATACGGTAATTATTGCAATTGGTAACTATTTGCAAGAAAGTATTGTTACGACGCTGAATGTCAAAGAAGCTGGTGTTCCTTATGTGGTTGCCAAAGCCTCTTCAGAAGTTCACGGTAAACTGTTGCAGCGGGTGGGAGCCGATCATGTGGTTTTCCCAGAAAATGAGGCAGGTTGTGCCTTGGCAAGATTGTTGACGAAACCGTCCATCCTAGAACGCTTCGATCTCGATCCCAATAATAGTATTGTGGAAGTGTTGGTGCCGGAAGAATTTCATGGCAAAACGGTCACGGAACTAGAACTCCGTAACCGCTATGGCGTGAATTTATTGGCGATTGGACAGAACGATCAATTTGAAATTAACCCCGACCCCAACAAGCGCCTGCATAAGGGTTTAGCGATGGTGATCATTGGCTCGAACGCAGACATTGACCGCTTACCGATTTAACCGCTCCTGATTAAACGGAATAAGGCGAGGTGAACTAGGCTGTTGTGGAGCCACCCTAGGGGGTGGTGTTAAAGGAGTCAGGCGAGGTGAATTAGGCTGTTGTGGAGCCACCCTAGGAGGTGGTGTAAAAGGAGTCAAGCGAGGTGAACTAGGCTGTTGTGGAGCCATCGTCGGCGGCTGTGTCAAAGGTCTTGGGGGAACCATCGTTGGGCCTTGGACTGGCTGAATCAGCCCTGGGATGCTGGGTTGTGCCGCTAGCTTCTGCATGTACTGGTCAATTTCGTCTACCTTCTGCAAATTGCCTTGGTAGGAGTATAGGCTCTTGGCTTGGAGCAAAAACGACATGGCTTCGTCTCGCCGTTGAGACTGTTCTAGCGTGACACCCAAGTTAAAAAAGGCATCGGGCATGTTGGGGTTGAGGAGAATCGCCTGTTGGTATTGCACCAGCGCTTCTGGATATTGCTTGAGCTGCTGTAGCCCGACTCCCAAGTTATAACGTGCCATAGCGTCGTTGGGTTCGAGGCGCACGGCGGTCTGGAGAGCCGTAACAGCTTGATCGTACTGACGCGTTTTGAGCCGCGCTGCCCCTAGGCGTCGATAGACATCGACATTATTGGGTTCGAGACCTGTGACCCAGGCAAAGCGATCGCCAGCCCCCTCAAAATCCCCCCGCTCTGCCAACACCATACCCAATTGGTACTGAGCCTGAGCGAATTTGGGGTCTAACTTGGTGACTGTCCTCAACGACTCTTCAGCTTCCTTCCACCGGCCTTGTCGAGCTTGCAGTATCCCCAATTGATAGTGCCCTTCAATTAAGTCAGGATTGAGCGCCACCGCTTGTTGGAATGCGGTAATGGCGGGTTCTATTTGATTTTGCCTGACATAAAGCAACCCCATATTATATGGCGCACCTACATTGTTGGGGTTGAGTGCGATCGCTTGATTATACTCGGTGAGCGCCTCTTGGGTTCGACCTTGAGACTCTAACGCCAAAGCCATGTTATAGCGAGCTTCGGGGAGATTCGGTTTGATCGAAAGCGCTTTTTGATACTGGCTAATGGCTTCGCCCACGTTCCCTTGTCGATACATGGTCAAGCCTAGGTTGTAGTAAGCCTCTGCCATATTTGGGTCAAGAGCAAGGGCACGGCGGTATTGATCCGTCGCCAGATCCGTTTTACCTTGCTGGAACAGAGAATTTCCCAACAAATAATGCGCCATGGGAATAAAAGGGTCGAATTGCAGCGCTCTCCGCAACGCCTGTTCTGCCCCTTCAAAGTCGCTGCGATTATACAGCGTTAATCCCACTTGAAAGGAAGAAGCGGCCTCAAGATTTTCACTGTACAAACCTTCGATCCGCTGAGCGAAGGCAGGACTGGCACTTGTCAACCCGAAACTGATCAGGGTGGCGGCAAGCAACGGGATCTGTTTGTAGTATTTGAACATAGGTAGAAAACCGTCCCCGGTGGCTACTAGCTTTGAGTATCAGTGTTTACCCAGATTTTAATCGCTTCAATACAAAGCCAGTATGGCTAAGAAAGGTATTAGCATATCATTTTCCGTTCTCTGGCGTCTGGCAAAATTAGCATGGCATCCCCAAAGGAATAGAAGCGATAATCATGAGCGATCGCCTCTTGGTACAACGCCAACAAGCGCTGACGCCCAATCAAGGCACTCACTAACATCAACAAACTAGAGCGGGGTAAGTGGAAATTGGTAATCAACCCATCCACCACGCGCCACTGATATCCCGGATAAATGAACAACTCCGTCTTACCCGCAAAAGGCTGCAATTCCCCACCCACTGCCGCTCCTTCTAGTGCTCTCACCACCGTTGTTCCGACAGCAATCACCCGTCCCCCCGATGCTTTCGTCGCCCGAATCAGTTCTACGGTGGACTGGGGGACTTCTAACCACTCACTATGCATGGCGTGGTGGGTAATATCCTCCACTTCCACAGGGCGAAACGTGCCGATACCGACGTGTAGGGTTACCGATGCCTGTCGGATACCCTGTTGCCGACATTGTTCGAGTAACTCTGGCGTAAAGTGTAGCCCAGCCGTGGGAGCTGCGATCGCACCCGGAATTTGTGCATAAACAGTTTGATACTGTTCCGGTAACGCTTGGGTATCCGTGATATAGGGGGGGAGTGGTACCTGTCCATATTGCACCAGCAGCGCTGCCAAGGATTCCTCAGGGGGAAGATCAAACTGCAACAGACGCCCACTGGTCGCCTCATCTCTGGCTAGAACTGTCGCACTCAGAGGAGGGACTGGGGGAGTACCCCCATTGGGTAATGGGGGAGTGGTGGGGGATGGTGTTCCCTGTAGCTGCGGTTCAAACAAAATCTTAGCCCCAGGTTTGAGACGCCTGCCCGGTTTGACAAGTGCTAACCAACAGTTATCCGGTCGCTCTTCCAAGAGCAATACCTCCACGGGTGCTCCTGTCGATTTATAGCCATAGAGTCGAGCCGGTATGACGCGGGTATTATTTAGCACTAACAGATCACCGGAGCGTAACAGCTTGGGTAAATCGCGGAAAATGCCATGAGTGTGGTGAGTGGGCGAATCTACAACTAACAGGCGCGAACCATCTCTTTGGGGGAGAGGAGTTTGGGCAATCCTCTCCTGAGGCAGTACATAGTCATAGCTAGAAAGCGATTCGTCTAACTGGCAACTCTGGCTCAGCCGCAAGTCAGTGACGGTGTCGCGCTTGAGAAAAGCCGCCCTCTCACTAGAGACATCAGAGGGTTGAGACTGAGCATCATCCATAGGTTTAGTGTTTTGAACAATTCTGTCAACCGTTATTTTACTGAGAGGAGATTCCTCAACTAGACACAAAAATGGGTAAAGTCCCCTATCCCACATCGGGGGCATTGCCCCTACCCGTCTGATCTAGCTCTTGCCACAATTAAAGGTATAGACCTCCTTGGAGTTTTCAGCCAAGAACCACTATGGATTACCTCTACTTTTTGGCTAACGCCAGCCTGACACTACGAGTGGTTGAGTATCTGAACTCGATGCACCAGCTACCCATTCAATCTATGACGGTGATTCATCAGATTGACGGCTGGGTGATCAAGGTTAAGATGAACGGCCCCCTCACTCCGCACCAGCATGGAGATTTTCGCTCATTCATGAACGAATTAGGGATTCCCTACGACCCTGAAATTCGTCTACAAATGGCTCTTTGGAGCTTGGAGACAGGACAGTCGCCCATCGATGTGATGCGTCGCTATCAAGTTGCTGTTGTTTCTCATGGTAATCCTGACCGGAGCGATATTGAAGCCTTTCGTCAGCAATTCACGATGGGGTTAGGATACTGCCCAGAAACATTAGCCTAATTTGAGGGTTGAGTTTCGTGCATTCGATACAATGGCTCTCTCACAACATTTCCATAAAACGTAGATGAACTCTTTGATTCAGAATCAATGTCATCTGCGGAGTTTGTTCTTTTAGTCGAGACCCTCAAAAGCTGATGGAATATAGTCTTGCAAGATTAGCCGATATCCTGCTGTGAAAAGGGGTTGACCTAGCTGAATGGATGGAACTTGTCTGCCGTTTCCTTTGTCAATCGCTACGGGCCAGGAAGAGGGATCGGCAGAATGCGGTGAAACAGACGTTTGGCTAACGCGACGTGAACCTTGGGAAATCCTCTGGTAGCTGACGAGGGCAACATCAAAGCGACAGGGAAGATGTGCCAAATCCGGATGTTCTGCCAGAAACAGTTGGGCTGTCCGCCAAAGTTTAGCTTGCTTTTGTTGTGTAATCGCCAAGCGTCCATCCGCATCCCAGTTTCCTGATGAACGAGTTTTGACCTCGACAAATGCCAATGAGGAGGCGGGGTTAGTGACGTGGGACTTCGTTGGGCGAAGATGAAGCTTGGGGTGGGTTTTAAGGTTGGGTAAGGAATGCTTCTGTCCCAAGTCTCCCCCAGTTTCCCACTCGGCGTGTTGGGCAATTAAATCGATTTCTCCCCAGCGGCAACGCCAACGGTGATGTAAAATTAGCCAATTTTGCGTCTGTAGCCACTGCGCCACGAGCTGTTCTCCTAATTTCCCGACATTAGGAGTTGAGCTTGGAGGGGTTGAGGTGGGGTCAGTCCACAAGCTCACGGATGTCCCTTGCTGGTAAGATGAATGTGGTCGTTCATAGAAATTGTTCGCCAACCCTTAAAGTTTTTCAGTGGCTCAAACCCGTATGATTCGTCGGCAAAGTCTGCCTATCCCAGCTATTGTTTTAAGTCTAGTGGTGTTCTTGCTTGCTGGTGCGTGGATGTTCGGAGTGAGCGCGACGCCTGTTCTAGCCTTAGATTACAACAAAGAAATTTTAATTGGTGAAGATTTCTCAGACCGTGACCTGACGGATTCCAGCTTTACTAAAGCCAATCTCCGCAGCAGTAACTTTAGTAATTCCAATCTAGAGGGCGTGAGTTTCTTTAGCGCTAATCTGGAATCTGCCAACTTTGAAGGTGCGAATCTCCGCAATGCTACCTTAGACACAGCTCGTTTAACTAGGGCGAGTTTAAAGAATGCGGTGCTTGAGGGAGCATTTGCTTTTAATACTAAGTTTGATGGGGCAATGATTGAAGGGGCTGATTTTACAGATGTTTTGTTCCGCCAGGATGTGCAAAAACAACTGTGTAACGTTGCCAGTGGCACTAACCCCACAACCGGACGCAACACCCGCGATACCTTGTTCTGCGATTAGTCTTCGCTTCGGCTTAATTGAGACTGTTTTTGATAATGTCGGAGATGTTGAACTGACGTAGCTGGTCAAGTTCCTTAATCCGTTGGTCTACCTTATAGAATTCTTGAGAGTAGTATTCCCTGCGTTGGAGATCAGTTGCAGGGTCAAGTTTTCGCCACTGCTCCAGGCAATAACGCCGATGTTGTTCGTAGGAGACTTTCTCCATACAGGCTGTCGCAGCTTGAATTAACAGAGGAGTACGGACGATATCCTCTTGTCTCTTCTCATCTAGATGAAATAGATGTGCGACGCGACGCATCTGTTCAGGGAATTCCATGCTGCGTTCTTGCAAGCGTGAAAGGAGGGGATCGGAAACATGAGGGGATAATGGAACGGGGGGTTGCAGTTCTAAGATTTGCTGCCACAAAAATCGGTGGTGAGAGAGGCTGAAGAGTAAATCTTGTGCTTCTATGGTGTCGATGATCGTCTGCCGATATTCGGGGCGGTGGAGGTAGATGAGCAAGAGTAACGCTTCGGCTTGTTCTAAAAGCGTCTGTTCTCCCAGGACGCGTAAGTTGACATCGGTGTTCTTTTCTGATTTTTTAGGCGATCGCGGGAATGATTTGTGGCTGGAAGCTGTGATTGGCTTCTTGAGTTGAGCCTGCAAATTTTCGATAAATAGGGGTACTAACTTGGTTTTCCCTTGGCTCAAGATTTGGGCACAGTGGTTGATGTAATAGGTTCGCTTGTTCAGATCCTCTAGTTGGTTGAGTAACTTCACCATACTTTGAGCCACTTGCTGAAACTGATCCGCTTGGTTGAGGTTTTGATTGATCAAAAGTTGGTCAATCTGCCAATCTATCCAGAGGGAGGCCGTGTTGAGCTGTTGTTGGTATTGTTGGGCGGCGTCGCGATGTCCTTTGAGGAATTCATCCGCATCTTTGCCATCCGGCAAGTTGAGGACTCGGAGTTGGACTTGTCCGCTATAGACTAAAGAGGCAATTTCCTCGATCGCACGCAAAGAAGCCTGTGTTCCGGCTTTATCTGCATCAAAATTGAGGATAATCTGCTTGGATTCGGTGTAACGTAGGAGTAGCTTGACTTGGTGTTGACTCAGGGCGGTACCGAGTGAGGCAACGGCATGGGTAATGCCAGCAGCATGAAGTGCGATCGCATCAAAATAGCCTTCTACAACAACGGCTTTGTCTTGCTTACTAATGGCATCACGCGCTTTATCTAAAGCAAATAAGGTTTTGCCTTTATCAAATAGGGGGGTATCTGGGGAGTTGAGATATTTCGGTTGCTCATCTTTTAGGGTTCTCCCCCCAAAACCAATGATTCGCCCTTGCGTGTCGTGGATGGGAATCATTAGGCGATCGCGAAAGCGGTCATAATAACCTCTATCCTCTTTGCGGGGTGCAATTAATCCCGCTTGTTCCACCAGGTGTACGGGTTTGCCTTTTTGCTCCACCAAGTACTTGTACAGGGTTTCCCAACCACCGGGTGCATACCCTAGCTGAAACTGCTGAATCGTTTCCTCTGAAAGACGCCGCTCAGATTTCAAATACTCTAGTGCCACCTGTCCTTGCGGTTGCCGGAGAGCGTGTTGATAGAATGCGGTGGCTAACGCCAGAATCTCATAAAGTTGCTCTCGCAGTGACAACTGACGCTGCAATGACTCCCGTTGTTCGGGTTCCAGGGTTTTTACGGGTACCTGATAGCGCCGTGCCAAATCGAGGATAACGTCACTAAAGGAACGCTTCCCCACTTCCATCAAGAACTTAACCGCATTCCCACCCGCATTGCAGCCGAAACAGTAGTACATCTGCTTACTGGGACTGACGCTGAAACTGGGCGTCTTCTCATCATGGAAGGGGCATAACCCAACATAGTCCTTTCCGCGCTTGCGTAAGACAACATGATCCGAGACAACATCATAAATGTCAGCCCGTTGTTTAACGTCGTCAATGGTGTCGGGATGCAGGCGGGGGATTTCCACTTTGTCGGTGAGTGAGGTCGATCAGGGTAACTCTAAGCGTAACTCTATAAGTTATAAGCGAAAGCCAACACTAATGAGATTCACCAATGAGAGTAAAAGCCGCCCAGTTTTTAGGGTTGGGGTGTTGTTTGAGGGTAGTCAGCATCGCTTGTCGCAAGGCTTGGGCTTTATCAGGGTTTTTCTGGAGATTTTGGTAAAATTCCGTCAGCCGATGCGGTGAAAATCCTTTTGCCATCCGGACTAAAACTAGCCTTTGTGACTTCGTTCTGATGCTGTAGTTGAACTAATAGCCTGCCATTTGTATCCCACACTCGGGCAGTTTTGTCACTGGATGCGGTGAGAATAAGCTTACCATCGGGGCTAAAACTGGTACTGATGACTGCTCCTTGGTGTCCGTGAAGTTCAGTTACCAGCTTGCGTGACAAATCCCAGACACACACAGTACTGTCACTCGATGCGGTAACAATGCGTTCGCCATCCGGGCTAAACCTAACACTGTTAACACCACCCTCATGCTGTTGGAGTTTCGCTAACAGCTTGCCCGAAACATCCCATACCAGAGCGACTCTGTCAACAGATGCGGTAACAATTCGCTGTCCGTCGGCGCTAAAACTAGCACTCAACACGCTGTCCACCAATGTTGAAACACTGAAGGCAAACACAGGGAGAAACAACAGACCAATTTTCTGGAGATGCATCAATCTCAATTAGGGTGGTGGGATTGGCTAGAGACAGCCCTAAAGGGCGATTACTCGGAAGGGTAGCGAATAGGCGATCGCTTGGCGCTGCCCCCTTGGGACAATCGCAATTATCTACTCGAAAGCCTATATCTCACACGCATAAACTTATGCATATAAATTATTTTTTATGCCGTTCACAAATTAGATGGCTTGAGGATGAACGGGAATAGGGCTAGCGGTTAGCCATCGAAATCCGTATCCTAAATGAGTGAGTGCGAGTGCTAAGCAAAGCGCCGAGGAAAAAGCGAAAAGATGGGACGCATATTTATTTCTGCCGGTCACGGTGGCATGGAACAAGGTGGTCGCGACGTAGGGGCGATTGTGGGCAGCACGAATGAAGCCCAAGAGATGATTTTACTGCGTGACTTAGTGGTGCCAGAGTTGCGATCGCGAGGGTTTGAAGTCCTCTCTGTCCCCGATGACCTGAGTGCCAGTCAAACCATCCAGTGGATTAATGCTCGGACTCGTCCCGGCGATGTGGCGCTGGAAATTCATGCTGATTCCTTTTCCAATCCCGATGTCCGAGGAACGACGGCTTTTTACATCGCCAATAACACCGAGCGCAAGAAACACGCAGAGATGTTACTCCTGGCTGTAGTGCGACGCCTCCCTCAACTGCCCAACCGAGGTGCAAAACCTGACACGGCTACGGGTATCGGACGGATTGCCTTCTGCCGTGATACGACTCTCCCCTCAACCTTGCTGGAGGTTGGATTTCTCAGTAACCCAGATGATCGATCTTTATTACAGACTCGACGCCGTGATGTGGCACTGGGGATTGCCGATGGACTGGCGGCTTGGAGTCGTGAGATTTCTGGGACTCAGCCAGGGACTGGCTCGAATCCGACTTATCTGCCCATCAATATTAATATCAATAATCAGGCTTATCTTGAGCAGGGTGTCTTAATTAACACCAATGCTTATATCCCCGTTGACTTGGTGGATCGACTGGGAATTAATTTAGCCAATGATCCGAAGGTTCGGCGCGTTCAATATCGGGGTGTAGTGTATGTTAAAGCGCTTGAATTGCGGGACTATCACATCTCCGTTAGTTGGGATAATTCCACACGCACTGTAATTTTGCGATCGATTTTAGCCATCTGCCCCGGTCAAATTGACCGAATTATGGGGCATGGCAATACCTCGGAAGTGCAGTTGATGATGTTTCTCAAAGCCAACAATGAGAATGCTCTGACTCAGTTTCCCGACATACCCAAACTGTATCGAGAAGAGGCCACGATTGAGGGCGTCAACTATGACATTGCCTTTAGTCAAATGTGTGTAGAAACCAACTACCTCCGCTTTGGCGGTGAGATCAAAGCCAGTCAAAATAACTTTGGCAATTTAGGAACTGTGGGTGGAGGAACGGAGGGGGCAACCTTCCCTAGCGCCCGACTCGGTGTTCGCGCCCATGTGCAACACCTGAAAGCTTATGCCAGTTTAGAGCCGTTGGTACAAGAACCGATCACTCCCCGATTTGGGTTTGTGCCGCGTGGGATTGCGCCTTTAGTCAGTCAGTTGAGTGGACGTTGGTCGGCGGATTTGCAATATGGCGATCGCATTATGGCAGTACTTAAGCGTCTCTACGAGTCAGCCGGTTTGCTGTGAGCGAGAAACACAGGTGTAAAAGTCGCTAACCCTCCTGGTTCATCTCATATTTACCCAGATGAGATGCTTCCTGTTGATGATGCAGACTAAGCTGTCTTGAAAAAGCGGATAATTTCGCGAACATGGTCGAGAAATTGTCCATCTGTAGTTAGTTGTGCGATCGCATTTTGGGCTTCTTTAGAAAGACGCTCGTGCTGAGCTTCGTTGGTTGCTCGTAACTGTTCAATGGATGTCGCTAGCTGAGCTAACTCTTTACGAGTCTCTCCCTGAAAATGTTGATTTGTGGCTACCCAGGAGTAAGGTTCTTCTGGATCAAGTTGCTCTTCGATGCGCTTGACGGTTTCTTCTAGCGTCGTGAAGCGGTTTCGTAGTTCCCAAATATCTTCTCTGGGATAAGTCAATTCTTGCCGAATCATCGCTAAGCGGGCGGCAAGATATTCATAGGTTCGTATCGCTGGACGCAGAACGGTGAGGAGTAACGCGGCACCAGAACTGATATAACCCACTACACTGATACCCGTAGCGGCGAGGGTGTAAAGTCCGGCGGCTGAGAGTAAATGCAGCGTAATGGCAACAACGAGCGATCGCTTGGCGACTACCTTGGCATACTCGACTTGCTTCTCATCTACCTTTATCTCTTTTTGTGCCGACGCCGCCGCCTCATCTAAAACCGCTTTGGCCTCAAAGTGTATATTCCACGGCACAGTGACAATTACCAGCAGCCACTCGAAAATCGCGATCGCAATTACCCAATCTATAAAGCTACCGGCAGGCACATGCAACCCTTGCAGCACCCCAAACGCCAACAAAACTAAAACGCCAAGTCCGAAACTCAAACCGATGAAGTTGTAGTACATTTGGGTCAGTCTCAATAGAAAACATAGCATTATCCTGACGAGCTGTGATAGCGACAGTATGTCAAGTTGTGCTGGTTGTTAGAGTTTCACACCGGAGTTTGGTCAATATCGTCCAAAACCGCCTTTGCCCTTCCCTGGGCAGTGGACATTCTTCAAATTGTCACAATAACAGCCCAGCTTGATCGGATGCTAGACGGTCAGGATGTGGTATGTTTACTCCGACGCTCCCACTAGACCTCTCAACTATCGTTTGATTCTGCAAACAGGGTCAATTGCCACAGAGGCGGGAGAATCATTATGCCAGTTTCCCACTCATCTCTCAACCTTAACAGTTCTTAAGAGAGAAGAATAAAAACGACGGCATCTAGCAAGTGTGGAAACTTTTGAGGATGAGATTCATCAAATAATTTGAACAAAGAATTTTCCCATTACACAAAAGCTTATTTAATTTTGCAGCGAGAGACACAATGAAAACTTCGTTTCGAGGGACAGTAGCGGCGTTTGCCACAGTTTTAATCTCCATCATCGGTGCAGGCACCTTAGCCAAGGCGGCTACCTTTGGTAAACAAGAAGTTGACCAAAACAAATTTATTGCCGTCGCTGCACCCTATGGTACCAATCAGCATCAACTGCTGCTCATTGAGCAAATTTCATCCCAGCGCCAGTGCTGGAGTGAAAGTGGTAGCAATCCTGTTGCTGTCGAGCCACTACTCCTAAACTTTAACTTTTCAGGTATCTGTGGACGCAGTACAGACGCGAATGGCTATTCCATGCGCCTAGCGGATGAAGATTTGGGGTTACAGTACCTCTTGAGCATTGTTCAGCGCAATGGTGAACTGCAACTGGTAGGCAAATCCCGAACGAATCGCACAGCCCCAGATATTGTCATCGGCAGAACACGGGGTATGACGAATGGCTTTGCCAAAATCTTTCTCGAACCCGGTTGGCGGTTGACGAAAAGAACCTACGAAGGAAAAACACTCGGTCACGTTTATCTCACCAATGATTTGACTTTAGCCAGCATTAGCAGTTCTGGTAATACCGGAACGGGTTCTGGAACAGGTACGGATACAGGTACGGGCACAGGTACAGGTACGGGCACAGGTACAGGTACGGGCACAGGCACAGGTACGGACACAGGTACAGGTACAGGCACAGGCACAGGCACAGGCACAGGCACAGGCACAGATCCCACCACCATTGCGTTCCGAGACATTGCCTCCGATGTCTACGCTTCGGAAATTAACCAGGCAGTGGCATTGGGCTTTGTGGCTGGGTTCAGAGAAGATAATACCTTCAGACCTCAGCTTGCCTTAACCCGAGAGCAACTCGTGTCGATGGTGATTGAAGCATTGGGTAAGCTACCGGGTGCAAATTTCACGGTTCCCACTCAAGTTGCAACCTCTCCCTATCCTGATGTGGCGGCTGCACGCTGGAGCGCAGCAAAAATTCAATGGGCGCGAGACAATAAAATCGTCAGTGGCTATACCGATGGTACGTTTCGACCCACTCAAGCTGTGACTCGTGCAGAACTCATGGCGGTACAGCGACGGGCGGCTGAATTTGCTCAAACGCTCCAAGGACGCCAAGCCACCCTAAATCCGAAGCAGTCTGCCCAACAGTTTTCCGACACTCAAGGGCATTGGGCGGCTTCGTTGATTAGTCAAATGTCTTCCTATTGTCGAGTGGCTTCTCCAGTTAACGAAACGGGTAGTGCATTTTCCCCAGATACTCAAACTCGCCGGAACTACGCCGCTGCCGCAACGCTGCGGATGCTCAACTGCGTGAAATCTGAGTCAACTACTACTCCCTAAAGCGATTTTGAGTGGTATACCGCATAGGTAAGGGCACGATATTATCGTGCCCCTACAAAAATTTATGGTCAACGAGTCCATTACCCATTACCTAACTAACCACTCACTCGTGGCAGAGTAACCCTAAAGGTTGTGCCCAAGCCAACCTCACTTTTTACAGAAATCTGACCGTGATGTAAGTCTACACATCGTTTGACAATCGAGAGTCCTAGCCCTGTCCCTTTGATTTTACTTGCGTTGGCAGCTCGGTAAAACGGCGTAAACAGTTCTCGTTGGCTGTCTACAGGAATACCAATACCCTGATCGTGAATATCAAAGGTCACTATTTTATCTTTACAGGCAAGTTGAAAAAGCACTTCTCCTCCTTGAGGAGAGTACTTAATCGCATTTGAGATCAGATTAGTTAAGATTCGCCGCAGCAGGTTCTCATCCATACAGACATGGGTACATTCTCCATGCATGGTGAAACAAATTGTATGCTGCCTGCCAGCATTAAGCTGCAACTCTTCAATTAAGCGGCGACAAAATTCTAGTAAATTAAGGGGAGCTGGCTCAAATTCCAATTTTCCGGCATCAGCTTTACCAATAACTAATACATCATCCAATAATTGGGTCATCTGAGCGACTGAAGTTTGAATTTGATGAAAATGTTTGCTTTTTTTCCCATCCATCGCATCCCGGCAATAACGCTGCAAGAGATCGTTGGAAGAGTTGATGGTTGCCAATGGTGTGCGGAATTCATGGGAAGCAATGGAGATAAATTGGGATTTCAGTTCGCTAATCTCCTTTTCTTTTTCTAATGCCTGACGTATGCTTTCTTCCGCTTTATGACGACCCAGCGCAATTTCAATGGTCGTCTGTAATTCTTTTTCTTCAAACGGCTTGAGTACGTAACCAAACGGTTCGGTGAGCTTGGCTCGTTGAAGTGTATGGCTATCGGCGTAGGCTGTCAAATAGACCACAGGAATATTAAAACGATTCCGAATTTCTTGAGCGGCTTCGATCCCATCCATGCTACCTTGAAGCATGATATCCATCAGAACTAAATCTGGCACAAGTGCAGCCGCGAAGACGATCGCTTCTTCTTTTGAGGCAACCACAGCTGGAACTTCGTAATCCAAGTCTTTGAGGGTGTTCTCGATATCGAATGCAACGATTTCTTCGTCTTCCACTACCAGGATTTTAGCTTTGGACATAATTAATAAAAGGCAGTTATACCGTTTCTATTTCTGTCTGCCAAATAAGATTGGCGGGTCATTGGTCATTAGTTATTAGTCATCGGCTTGGGGTTCTCTAGGTAAATGCTGAACGTTGAACGTTTAACATTAAATGTTGAACGCTCAATGCTGAAGGGATAAACGAACCCGCCTGCTCACGTTTCATCGATTATCTATTACTGTCGGAGGCTGGGTAGCCTGTCGTTAGCAAACTCCTGTTAGAAGGTTGTTCTTCACTTAATTTTTGAATGCAGGAGTGGGAAGATTGACAAACTCTCAACCACCAAGCGACGGAAATATTAAGTATATCTTAATATTGATTTCCCGGAATAAGAAGTCGGAAAAGTCTCAATTTATGCCATGGGGGGGATGTTAGTGACCCATTTCATTCATGAGGCAAATACGAGATTAAATTCAGTTCCCTGACGGCGGTTGAGTTCTAGGCTACCTCTTATCTGCTTAGCCAATCGACACACCAACTGTAAACCAAGGGAGCTAGTGTTGCGAAAGTCTAAGTTTTCTGGCAAACCGATGCCATTATCCCTGACGGTAAGGATAAACTGCTCTGTGTCTACTGGCGCATTGCATGACGACGCTCCGAACTGAAGCTTAAGACAAATTTCACCCCCTTGATTCCCAGGAAAGGCGTACTTGAGAGAGTTACTAACCAGTTCATTAATAATCAAACCACAAGGTATCGCTGTATCAATAGGGAGTGGAACTGGCTCCACATTAATTTTAATCGTGATAGCGGGTTGATGAATGTCGTAAGAACGACATAAATGCTCAACTAGGGTTGTAATGTATTCCTGGAAGTCAATTTGAGCTAAGTTAGAAGATTGATAAAGCTTCTCATGAATCAGCGCCATGGCCTGCACTCGGTTCTGGCTCTCTTTGAACAATTCGAGAGTCCACTGGTCTTGAATTTGCCTTGATTGCAAGCGGAGTAGGCTGGAGATAATCTGTAAGTTATTTTTGACGCGGTGGTGAATCTCTTTGAGCAGGGTTTCTTTTTCCAGCAGGGAAGCTTGAATTACCTCTTCTGTCTGCTTACGTTCCGTAATATCTTCAATCATGGCTAGGGTAAACCTGGGCAAACCCTCTTGCTCTGTGAGAACTGTCACTGTAAGATTCCCCCACATGAGTTCACCATTCTTCTTGAAATAGCGCTTTTCTAGGCGGTAGCTGTCGATCTTACCAGGATCACGTTGCTCCAAGTCGTGCAAATCTTGCGGCAAATCATCGGGATGGGTGATTTGGTCAAACGTGAGAGATACGATTTCTGATGCAGAATATCCCAGTAACCGACACCAGGCGGGGTTCACCTGAATAAATTGATGGCTCTGGAAGTCGATGAGAGCCATACCAATGGAAGCATCTTGGAAGATTTGACGGAACTGTTGTTCACTTTCGCGCAAAGCCTCTTCTGCCTGCTTGCGCTCGCTAATGTCGGTGGTTGAGCCTACCATTCGCACGGCACTCCCAGCTTGATCCCAAACCGCTTGTGCCCGTCCCAAAACCCATTTATAATTGCCATTCTGGCAGCGCAGACGGTACTCTACAGCATAATCGGGTATTTTCCGAGTCAGATAATCGTGGTTGACTTGCATCACCCGCTCAAAATCATCGGGATGGATGCGCCTTACCCAATCATCATTGTCGTCCCCAAGTTCGTGGTCTTGATAACCGAGTATTTCTTTGTAACGAGCCGAGCGGAAGACTTTGTTGGTTTTTAGGTTCAAGTCCCAAATCCCCACATTGTTACCCTTGACAGCTAATTGCCAGCGTTCTTCACTCTTTCTTAATTCCTCTTCTACCCGCTTGCGATCCGTTACCTCCTGCTGTAGCTGCTCATTCGCAATACTTAGTTGTGCCGTTCGCTCTTGCACTTTGGCTTCCAAGGTTTGGTTTTGCTGTTCAATGTGTTCAAAGAGGCGATGCTTGGCGGCGGCTTCGCGATCGCGTTCCTGTTCAGCTCGTTTGCGAGCCGTGATGTTTGTTGCTGTGATTAGCACATAGCGCGTCCTACCATCGGGTGATAGTAGCGGCTTCTTGATCGTCTGTAAATAATGAACTTCTCCAGTTGGGCAGGTGAGGATTTCTTCAGGAATGAACTTGGATTGCAACAAACTCATGACTTGCCGATCGTCGTGAAGATAATGCTCGACTTCTGCTGGATGAGAATTAAAATCTCTATCCGTCTTTCCGATTAGGTCTTCAACCGTTGTGCAATACATGTCCGCAAGGGCTTGATTGACCAGCCTAAACCTTCCCTCCCAATCTTTGACAGCAATCAAGTTTGGGTTTGTATCGATGACATTACGCAGAAACTCCTTTTGTCTGCTGAGTTTCTCTTCTGCCTGCTGGCGATCCGTAATATTGATGCTGGTACCAGTTAACTGATATATCTTAGACTGTGCATCTCGGAGTGGAGTGAGGGTGGTGAGCCACCAAGCCTCTTTGCCTTCAACGGGCAGGCACTCTTCGTAAGAAATGGTGGTTCCGGCTTGAACACACCGAGCATAGTTGGCAGAAACCGCCGCCGCCGCAGTTGGAGGAAGTACTTGTTCCGGTGATTTGCCTTCGATGTCCTCGCTGCGTAGTCCACTTATTTGCTCATGGGCTGGGTTTAAGCCCGCAAAACGGAACTCACCGGATGGCAGCACATCAACGACAAAAATTGCATGGGCTGCACCCTCATAGATGCTGTGCAAAAATTCTTCACTCGCTTGCAGTTTAGCCTGTGCCTCTTGCCGTTGGGTTACTTCTGCGTGGAATGCATCAACAGCTTGTGTTTGCCCAATGGCGATCGCAACCTGCATGGCGATTTGTTGGAGCAATTTTACCTCTAATGGCTGCCACGACCGAGAACTGGAACAATGATGAGCAATGAGCAATCCCCATAATGGATTTTGGTTTTTAGATTGTGGCATTGGATGCTTGGGCAGGATGGGAACTACCAGGTTTGCCCGGACTTGGAACTGAGTGAGAAATTCAAGGTAACAGGGCTGCATATCAGGGGTGTAAATGTCTTCAATCGCCCTAAAGTCACCCTGGTTGTAAGCCTGTGCCCAGTGGTGGGCAAAACAGGAATCATCTATGGTTTGGTTCAGTATTGGTGTCCAGTTAGAACCAACCGACTCAACCACGACAACGCCACTCCCGTCAGGATCGAAGCGATAAATCACGACTCGATCCGTCTGAAGGATTTTCCGTACTTCCTCAACGGCTATGTTCAGAATCGTGTTTAATGCTTGGGATTGAGCAATGCCAGACGCGATCGCTCCAATGCAGTCAAGAATTTGCTCACAAACAAGGGACGGCTCAGACAAACGGCTGAGTGGCATGGCAACCTCTACAAAGGTTAAGTATTACAATATGTAACAATTTGTTGACATTATTGTCACTGACTGTTTTGTACAGTAACCACCGAGCCTGAACATTACCTTTGTTTCGGGTTAAGGAATCACATAAGTGCGCCAACTCACTGGGGAACTATTGCCCATACGATCAGGTATAACCAGACGCCAAGTTTTACCTTCCGGCTGCCGTTGCAAGTAGACATCAAAAGGACGCTGTTGTTGAGGAAGCTGTTGAGAAGGTAAGTTCACTTTAAAGCTGTAGGTACCCCAGATGTGAAAAGTGGCTAAATCATCCAGAAACAAAGGTTCTAATTGCTTGAGTGTAACCTGAGTGATTTGAATTTTGGGGGGGATAGATTGCAAGCGTTGAGTGAGTCGTTCTTGGGTTTGATTGACTTGGAGAGCGATCGCTTTTTGCACCAATTGCTTATTCGGTGCGAGTCCAAGGGGGGGCGTGTTTGCCCCACAAGCGGTCAGCGCAACCAAGAAAATCGCTGTTAAAACAAGGCTTACGATTAATCTTGCGGCTCTATGCATAGGACTTCAAACGATAGGATAAGCAGTGGTTGTCTCATTTTTCCTCACCCATCATGACAAAAAAGACTCTTGGGCTTGATCATCCACTCTACGATTACCTTTTATCCGTTTCCCTGCGAGAGTCAGATATTCTCCGACAACTGCGGGACGAAACCGCCCATCTGCCGATGGCGATGATGCAGATTTCGCCGGAACAAGGTCAATTTATGGCGCTGCTGGTGCAATTGCTCGGTGCGACAAAAACCTTAGAAATTGGGGTATTTACGGGTTACAGCTCCCTGTGTGTGGCGATGGCACTGCCTCCTCAGGGAAAAATGGTCGCCTGTGATGTGAGTGAGGAATACACCACGATTGCGCGTCGTTACTGGGAAGCGGCTGGGGTAGCCGATAAGATTGATTTACGATTAGCACCTGCACTGCAAACCTTGGATGAACTCCTCACCACTGGACAGGCGGGAACCTTTGATTTTGCCTTCATTGATGCGGATAAGGCCAATTATGAGAAGTATTATGAGCAATCGCTGGAGTTAATTCGCCCTGGTGGTCTAATTGCGATCGATAATGTTCTGTGGTCAGGACGAGTTGCGGACTCTCAAGTAAAAGATAACCAAACCAACTCAATTCGCGCTTTTAACCAGAAGTTACACCAAGATCAACGGGTAACGCTAAGCCTTGTCCCGATTGCGGATGGACTCACCCTAACCCTCAAGCGTCCGTAAGTTTAAGTTATAGCAGAAGGCAGAAGGCAGAAGGCAGAAGGTAGAAGGCAGAGGGCAAAAGTACAAGGGCAGAAGGTTCTCACGTTTAAAAGCGTGGGATTGAAAAAGGATGTTTGGATTCAAGAGACGATTATCATCTCTTTTCCCCAACTTTTTTCTTTGAATCGTGGGCTTTTCTCCCCAGGAAAGAGAGTTCTTTTTTCTTCTTACCTTCTGCCATCTGCCTCCTGCCTCCTCGTATGAGCTCCGGTACCTTTCTTGGTGATGAAGGCAGATTTGCGATTAACCTTTAATAGCGCCTGCGGTTAGACCCTGAACAATTCGCCGTTGGAAGAATAGCACGAGCAATACTAAAGGTAACGTCCCCAAAACTGTGGCGGCGGCAATGGCACCATAGGGAAGTTCAAAGACGGATGTTGTACCTAATTGAGCGGTAGCAACAGGAATCGTCTTCATCGATTCACGGGTAATAAACGTGAGGGCGAAAATAAACTCATTCCACGCAAAGATAAAAGTCAGTACCCCAGTTGTTACCAGTGCCGGAACCGTCATAGGTAGCAAAATTTGGGTCAACATTTGCCAGGTGTTGTAACCATCGACCTTAGCAGCATCTTCTAATTCCACAGGGAGCTGGAGAAAGAAGCTCCGCATGATCGAAATGGTTAAAGGTAAGTTGAGCGCTATATAGGGGATAATTAAGGCCAGATAGTTGTTACCCAATTTTAGGAGCTGGATAACTTCTAGTAACCCCAGAAAGAACAAAACAAAGGGGAATAAAGTAATCGATAAAATGCCTGCCAGGATAATATTTTCACCAGGAAGGCGTAAGCGTGCGAGAGCGTAAGCAGCGGGTGTCCCAATCGCTAAACAAAGAAATGTAGAGACAAGGGAAACAAAGAAACTATTGAAGATGTATCGAGCAAAAGGACGACGCAGGAATAAGTCAATATAGTGCTTGAACGTATACTGGCTAGGAATATAGACGTTGGGAACAGCGGAGATATCCTTATTGATCTTAATGGATGTAAGTAATTGCCAGAGAATCGGCGCGAGACAAAAGATTAAGAGCAAGAAGATGCCCAAGGGTAAGATAACCTGCTTGAGGACATTGATTTTACTGGCCTGAATTTTCGGAGCTGGAGCATTGGGAATTGCAGTCATAAACTATGCCATTTTCATTACTTACGATTAATTCATCCCGGAAATCTTGGCACGATATTTACTGAGGAAGAAACTACCCATCAGTACGACAGCGACCAGGAATAAAAATGTCACCACAACTAAAGCTGCTCCATAGCCAAAATCTAGATAGCGCATAACTGTGGCATAGATATAGAGAGATACCACTTCAGTTGCTCCCCCAGGCCCACCCCCCGTCATGACTTGGATGAGGTCAAAAACCCCAAAAGCTCCAGCAAAACGGAACAGCAATACAATTAAAATTTGCGGCATCAATAGCGGCAGCGTGATGGTTGTAAAACTTTGCCAAGGTGTTGCACCATCAATCGCATGAGCTTCGTAAAGGTCTTCAGCAATCGATTGCAAACCTGCGAGGAGCAAAATACTAATAAAGGGCGTAGTCTTCCAAACATCGGCAGCAATGACAGCCATCATGGCGGTTATTGGATCTCCCAACCAGTTGATTCCAGTTTGAATGATTCCCAAACGCATTAAGATGTCGTTCCAAACCCCAAACTGGTCATTAAAAATCCATGTCCAAGCAAGTCCTAAAAGTGCGGTAGGCAATGCCCAGGGTAAGAGGGCAACGGTTCGGACTAATGCCCGTCCTTGATAGCTAGGATTTAAAATTAATGCGATCGCCATGCCAAAAATCAGTTCCAGGAGAACGGATACTGAGGTGAAAAGGATGGTGTTAGATAGACTTTGCCAAAAGCGCCCATCCCCCATCATCCGCATGTAATTGTCTAAACCGGAAAAGACTGGTTGTAGCTGTGTCCCCAAATTTTGCGTGAACAAACTTAAGCCAAATGAGCGCAAAATGGGATAGGCAAAAACCAGTAATAGTAACAGCAAAGCAGGGGCTAACATCAGCCAGCCTGTCCTCTGTTCTTGTAAGCGGATGGGGTCGGCTTTCATCAGGGTTGAAGGTTAAAGGTTGAAGATTTGGAGGAAAAATTGAAGGTTAAAGATTAAAATCAGTTGTGTAGCCTGCAATCTGCTACATTGCAACCTTTAACTCTTTAGCAGATTACGTGTTTCATTTGCCGCAGATTTCATCGTTTTTTCCACACTGAGGCTTCTATTACTGAGAGCAGCATTGAGGTAGCGCTGCAAAATATCAGACGCTTGAGCATACTGAGCAATGGGTGGACGTAAGACAGCACTTTCTACTAATTTTTGGAATTTTGGGTAGTGCGGATATTTGGCAATAATCTCTGGGTCGCTAAATAAATCCCGTCGGCTGGAAATACTCGCGGTTTCCAATGTGAACCGACGCTGTGCTTCTTTGCTAGTAAAGTACTGAATGGCTTTCAAAGCTTCTTGAGGATGTTTGGAAGTTTTAGCAATTCCCATACCCCAACCCCCTAAGCAAGCCCCACTTTTTGCACCTGGAATATGAACCATGGGTTTTATCCCAACCTTGCCCTTAATTTCTGAACCCGCTTCATTCGCAGTCGCCCAGACATAAGGCCAGTTACGCAAAAATGCTGATTCACCACTTACAAATAAACGTCGGGTGTCTTCTTCTCGGTAACTTGTAACTCCAGGAGGTGAAATATTTTTGTCGATCGCGCTGCGTAAAAACTCAACCGCTTGAATCGCCTCTGGTTGATCGAGTCCAACTTCGTTGGTTTCTGAATTCACCCAAAAGCCACCGAAACCTTCTAGAATTTCGACAAACATCGCAGGCAATCCTTCGTATTGAGCACCTTGCCAGACATAACCCCAACGAGTTGCTTTTTTCTCCTGCAATTGTTGAGAAGTTTTGACTAAATCCTCAAACGTTTCTGGCGGCTTTGCTCCAATTTGTTCCAATAAATCTGTACGATAGTAGAGCATTCCGGCATCGGAACGGAGTGGGATTCGGTATAGCTTGTCTTTGTAACGACCCGCCTCCACATCCTTGTCCATAAAGGCTTTCAACTCGTCCTCAGAAATGCGATCGCTCAGGTCTAAAAGCCAGCCAGCCGCCGCAAATTTACCTGTCCAGATCACATCCATGTAAACCAGATCATAGGGCGAGTCACCCAAAATGAAAGCCGCCGTGTACAGGTTTTCTGTCAAATCTGTTGCGTTGGGTGCCTCAATAATCTCCAGATGAATACCAGGGTTTTCTTTCTCGAAATCCTGGACAATTAACTTCTTCCAATACGAAACTTCCCCAGCATTAATGAGGGCGGTGATGGTTACGGGTTCCTGTGTCCGTGCAGGTTGCGCCCACACCTGAGACATGAGAATACAGGAAACAAGTAACCCCCAAAAAACATAAGATCTAATTTTTTTGCCTGCTTTTTTTAGACTTATTTCTAACTTATTAATTGGGTTCATTTTTGAGACAGATACATAGCAAGCATCAATTTAGCTATTCAAGGATTAAATGTAGATGTTAAAAACTATCGTGATGGCAAAAATTAAAAATTTGCTTATCACGATTCAGTCATTTACTGCAAGTCAAAATGAGGGCGATTTTGCCCTACGCGTTGAATCGGCTATCAACGCATTCTTGAAACATTAATCCTCAGAAAATCTTTAAACAAATCCTAGAACACTCATTCTGTACTGATTGGCTGAAAGTACATTGGCAGAAATGAGATGCAACCCATGCCCAGAACTTATCCAACCACTGTTGTAGGCTGTGCGCTACCTTAACTTAATCCCTTGCTCAGTGGCAAGCCTTGTTTAATTTTTCTCAATCTTATCCTTGACGGGCATCTATTTAGGGGAGCGACAAAGGATGCATTCCAAAGTTGCATCAATAGTTTTAAGCTGGGGTTGGCGCTGGGAGTACCGTTATTGGTAGCCAAACAACAGCCCAATCCCTCCCAGTGCGACCAACACCCCCAAAAATGCCCTAGGGCTAACGATTTCACCCATGGCGATCGCAATGGGTAGGACAAATAAAGGACTTGTGGAAAGGAGCGCTTGGGCAATTCCTGTTGCTGTATATTTCAGGGCTGTTTGTTGCAGCATAATTCCTAAGTAAGTGCTGAACAAAGCCGTGATAATAATAATCCCTAATAATTGTTTCGATTGCAAAGGTTTAAACGCAACTTGAGACTCTTGTTTAAACGGTATCCACAGCAGCAAAACCACAACACAAGCTATTAGGCGCAATAGCGTACTCCATAGAGGGCTAATGTTTGTGTCTGCCAAGGCGGCGCGGGATAAAACGGCTCCATTGGCCTGTGCCAAAGCTGACACTAGGGCAAAACCAACGCCTCGAAGTGAGTTTTCGGTGTTCACGGGAGTTCCCGGCACCCGCTCACTAATCACCCAAGATACTCCCAAAACAGTGAGAAAAATCCCCATCCAAGCACCTAAACTCAAAGCTTCCCCCAAAAAAAGCAGGGCGATGAGGGCGGATAAGGGGGGAGCCAAAGCTTCCAGTAACAGGGTTCGTCTGGCTCCCAAGTGGTTCAACGCCTCAAAGTAAAAGGTGTCGCCTAAACCAATGCCAACGGCACCGCTTAACAGCAGGTATCCTAAAGCAACAAGATTCATGTCCGTAGGCCAGTAGTTGCCTTGCACAAGCAGAGTTAAGGCAATCAAGGCGATCGCAATTACGCCTTTGCTCAAATTTAAGGCTAGCGGCGGTATTTTTTGGCCTAGGTGAGCGTAAATGACCGCAGACAGCGCCCACAAAAAGGCGGCACCTAAAGCCGCCAGTTCTCCATTGAAGTTTGTAATCGGAAAATTCAAGAACATTCTCGTCGCTGTTAATCGAATTGTGTTGAAACAAAACTACTCAAAGCCTCCCAATCATGCCAGGAGTTGTATGAAAATCGGCTTGTCATTGATTGCTGAATCGCCTGATTCACTCACCTGACTGGGTGATTTTTAATCGCTCAAACTATGAGATGTTAAGAAGATACAGTAGTCTCAGTCTCCTGACTTGTCTTTTTGACTTGTTTGGGTTCCGGTCGATAGGCAATAATTTCTCTTTTTTGTGAGTCTTGATAGCCTGTAGAATTCGTCATATAAAATCACCTTTTTGGGAAAGTTAATTCATCACTTTACCCTCGTAAGTTAAGCTTAATTATGATTGAATTGGCTAGCAAAACATGCTATTCATAGTAGATATGAATAAAATCGATAGAAAGAGAATAATTGGATAGCTTTTGCAAAAAATCATAAATCGTTAGCCTAACTGCTATGAATAGAATCAATCCCTATAAGTTAAAAATCTCTCAACTGCGTGCCTTAGTGGCGATAGCAGACCACAAGAATTTTAGTGAGGCGGCTCTAC
The DNA here is from genome assembly GCA_039962225.1 of Microcoleus sp. AS-A8. Lineage (NCBI taxonomy): Bacteria > Bacillati > Cyanobacteriota > Cyanophyceae > Oscillatoriales > Microcoleaceae > Microcoleus > Microcoleus sp. AS-A8. Next base: position 487,398 of record JAMPKV010000002.1, on the reverse strand, counting down.
ACTTAGATTTATCCCAGTCAGCCATCAGCCATGCGATCGCCAACCTGGAAGATGAATTGGGCGTGCTGTTGCTCTCGCGAGGACGCCACGGCGCACATCCAACGCCTGTAGGCGAACGGGTGATTGCTCAATCACGTCAAGTCCTACAACTTTTAGAAGGGATCGTCAAAGAAGCTAATCGGGAAAAAGGCTTACATGGTGGGCAGGTGCGAATTGCGGCTTTTCGCAGCGTGGCAACCCATATCTTACCCAGCGTGATTGCCCGGTTCCGCCGCCAATTCCCAGCCATTACGGTGGCAATTACTGAGTTTGATGATTTTGCTGGGGTAGAACAATCGTTGCGCGAAAGTCATGCTGATATTGGCTTTACCTATCTTCCCTCAGGAGAAGAATTTGAGACTTGGGAACTGCTACGAGATGACTACGTTGCCCTACTCCCACCCAACTCTGGGTTTAGAAGCCCTAAAATTACTTGGGAGCAGTTAGCCGCCTACCCATTAATCGTGCCCGCTACCAATAGCTGCTCGCTCAAAATTCGTAACCATTTGAGGACGGCGGAATACCCCTTAAAATTTGCTTATGAAGTTCGGGAAGATTCGACGATTGTCAGTATGGTGATGCAAAATTTAGGAGCCGCTATTCTTCCGCGACTTGCTGCCGAACCCGTACCCCCAGGAATTCAAGTGTGCAGCCTACCCGTTCCTTTACAAAGAATTATTGGGACAGCAGTTATTACAAACGCCCTTCATACTCCAGCGGTTTATGCTTTTTTGGACGCTCTAAAAAACCTAGGAAGATTTAGTACGAAAGCAGCGGTTTAGTTGACCGATGGAGAGATTTTAAACAGACAAAAAAGCTGATAAACACGGATTAGGTAGGAGGCGATCGCTTCGCGCAGCCCAACTCAAAAAAGTTGCGATCGCCTTAGTTGGAGTAATCTTCTACGACGTTGGCTGCAACTCATCCAAACGCGCTAAAACCTCTGTGCTATGAATAGCAGGTCTCACCCCAAGAAATACCTCCCGCAGGGTTCCCTTGGGGTCAATGATGAAGGTGTGGCGCAGGGAAACGAACCCCATCCAAGAACCATAAGCCTTGCTCACTTGACCATCAGTATCCGCAAGAAGAGGAAATTTCAAACCCTCTGAATCACAAAATTCGGCGTGAGACTCCACATCGTCAGCGCTAACGCCAAGAATCTGCACATTTCTTTCCCTGTATTTGGGCAAATCTTGCTGAAATCGACGAGCTTCCAAGGTGCAACCTGAGGTGAAATCCTTGGGATAGAAATAGAGAACAACCCACTTGCCGCGATAGTCAGAAAGTGACACTTTCCCATCGCCCGTATTAGTAGGCAGTGTGAACTCTGGTGCAGGTTCATTGATGGCAGGTTGCTTGCCGCCGAGGGCGTTGGCAGTAGGTGTGAAATTCAACCAAGTTACGAGGGTAAGACAAATCGCTAAGAGACTACTCAAAACAGTGCGACGAGAGATCATGACTAAATCTAAGGGATAGACTTAACATAAGTTTACATTTTTTTGACTCACTCATTAGACCTCTTGCAAAAGTCGAATTGACCTCCTCGTATGAGCTCCGGCTCATTCCCCCCGAAACGGGGGGAGGAAATCTTACTCCCTCTCCGTTTCGGGGACCGGAGCTCATACGAGGATTGGGGAGGGGTTCTTCGTATTTTTGCAAGAAGTCTATTAGATGACTCCCGCTTGTGTACGACGCCTGTCACCAGGGGAGCCATGATTTACCGTAGTCAGTTAAATGAATCACACCACCAGCGTTCGATATTATTGTGCCTCTACAAAAAATTGTCTGCAAATAAATAAAACGGGTTAGGGTTGAGCAAGTTTAAAACTGTAACTCCTACTGTGAACTCTGCTTACTTGCACGAGCAAGCTGCTCAGCAAAATAATTTTCCTGATACTGCAATGACTTGGCTAATTGCATACCTTTCTGGAAAACATCCAGAGCTTGAGAATACTTTTTCTGCTCTAAATAAATTTGTCCCATTTTGTCGTAAGTATTCATCAAACCATAAAAGTTATAAGACTGCTGCTGTGTCTTGAGCAGCACATCATAAACTTGTAAAGCAGAATCCGATTGATTATGAGAATGATATAAAGCCGCAAGTTTTTGGAGTGCCTCGCTCGCATAAGCCCACTGACGCAACGCCCAAGCTAACTTATAGGCGTCTTGATAGTTTTGACTCGCTGGATCGGGTTGATTGAGAGCTTCGTAGTCAGTCGCGATCGCAATTTTCAGAGCGGGTACACGCGGATCGGTGGGGGGGTAAGTCGCTGCCAATTTTTGCTTCATCCGTAAGGCATTTTCCGGCTGCTGGGCTTTGTTGTAGACGTAAACCAGCTGTTCCAGATAAACGAGTTCATTAACGCGATCGCCCCGTGATTGAGCTTGAGTTAGCAATTCTTCATAAATGGCTACCGCTTGCGGGTAGTTGAACCAATCCATGTTCAATTGAGCCAGGGTTTTGAGCGTCGTCTCTTGCGCTTGGGTATCCCCTTGCTGACGCTCCTGGGTCAAAATTTGCTGATACACTTTAACAGCAGGTTCTGGAAATCTCACCTGCTGGTAAGCCTGCCCCAAGGTTCGCAGAAGTTCTAGATTCAGCGCCTTTTGATCTTCAGCCTCTTTCTGAATCTCCTGCAAACGCCTCGTAATCACCTGTGTGTCAAACTTGCGCGTGTTTTGCCAAGCCATCTCTCCGACTCGCCCTAGTGCTTGCACTTCCTCCACTCGCCCTAACGCCCGTCGCAGTCGTAGTCCTCGATACCAAACCTCAAACGCCTCATCTGCCTTTTTTTCTTGGTACAAAGCGGCGGCTTGGGCATCTAACTCATCAATAGAAGCTTGTAATCTCGACTGTTCTTCTGGGCTGAGAGTACCCCGCTTGGGCAATCGAGGCAACAGTGGATCAGGTTTCGTTATCTCCAGGGGGTTGACTTTGAATTCCTCTGGCTTAGGCTTCTCTGGGGCTGCCAATGTCACTGAACTGAAGCACAGCAGGAACGTGGCAATCCATAACCCGCCTCTGCCCCAGTTGAGAAGTTTAAGTTGTAAAGAATTTAATATCACTTTAGCCATAACGAATTTACACCCCAATTGACGCTTAAATTAAAGCGAGAGTTTCTGTTGATCGCTTGACAAGCTGTACCCACTTTTTGCCCTGATATAATAACCACTCATGACTCAGCTAGTAAACCGTAACCGGATAAAGTTACAGGCATCTCGCCAGTTGTTTTCCCTACTCTTCGTTCTGGTGCTAACACTGCTGAGTTTCCTAACAACGGCTTGTTCTCCATCCCAAGCGAGGACAGCAGAACAGCGGACATTTCGCGACCTTTCCCTCGATTTCTTAGGCGAGTACCGACTCCCCAAAACGAAATTTAAGGATACCCCTGTTGGGGGGTTATCGGCTCTAACCTACGATCGCCAGCGCAATAAATTTTACGCCCTTTCCGATGACCGCTCTCAATTTGCCCCAGCTCGGTTTTATACCCTAGCACTCAGTGTCAAGCGCACTGACAAGGGGGAGATTGGCATTGAAAAAGTAGACGTGGAAGATGTTACCTTCATCACCGATGAGAACGGCAAAAATTATGTCCAAGGGAGTATTGACCCTGAAGGCATGTCTCTCTCTCCCAGAGGAACCGTGTTTATTTCCAGCGAAGGCGTGCCCTCCTCAGGAATTGCTCCTTTTATTCGGGAGTTCGATTTAAAAACCGGACAGCAGCGCAGTAGCTTAATGATTCCAGAACGCTATCTCGCCCCTGAGGACACTAAGGATAAAGAAAAACAGGAACAACCGCCTCGCGGGATTCAAGATAACTTAGGATTCGAGGCGTTGACATTGGAACTAGGCAGCTTAGCTGGAGGAAATGGTGACCCGTTTCGCCTATTTACTGCAACTGAGTCTGCACTATGGCAAGACGCCTTACCCCCGAAGTCGCAAGAGTCCGCTCGGATTCGGCTGATGCATTATTTAATCGGCCCGATTAGTCGCCCAATGGTGGTAGCTGAACATCTCTACCTACTCGACCCTACTCCGGCGGGTGCGATCGATAATGGTTTAACGGAGTTAGTCACCATAGATATGGGAGGTCACTTTCTCTCGCTGGAACGTACTTATGGTGTATTGGGAGCCAATGCCAAAATTTATCAGATGGCGATGAGTGCGGCAACAGATACCTCAACAATTGAAACGCTCAAGGGTGATGTTTCCAGAATCGATCCTGTCAAGAAAAAGTTACTGTTGGACTTGAGTGAATTAGGGATTTATCTAGATAACTTGGAGGCAATGGCACTGGGGCCACGTCTGCCCGATGGTAGCCAGAGTTTACTTTTGGTCAGCGATGATAATTTTAGCGACACTCAGATTACGCAGTTCCTTTTATTCCGCCTGAAAGGGTTGTCAACGGCCCCCGATTAGAAATGAGGGCTTGCAGCCTAAATGCTGAAGCCCGGAGTTGACCAGAAGAATGGTGGAAACACCTCTGTTCACGAGGTAATTCCAACTTGCTTGCCATCGCGCATACATCGTTCTGAGTTAGTTACTCGTAATAGAAATGCAGGTTTTCGATTAAAGGTGAATCATCAAAAACTAAGATTTTAGGTGTAGAGGGAACAGGAGACGAATGGATTTTTATTAAAGGCTAATCAAATCAATAGCCAAATCCGAATCTCTTTGCTGCAAAAAGGGGAAACTGTGATTGGTTAAACCCAAATTGCTAACTCTACTTATCTGAAGTTTACCCTACTCAATCCAGGCACGACAATAACCGATATTCAAACCCTTTTGCACCGTATTAAGCAATTGGGGGAAGAATTGGAAAAGGCGGATTACAAGCAGTAATAGTTAGTGTCTTTGCCTAATTTCGGGTATCAGTAATTTCTGCCTGAGTATACTGGGAAAATGGAAGATGTGATCGCATCTCCCATTTCCAGAACAAGCGATTGCCTACGGCACCAGCCAAGCTGATCGCATTTTTTACTTCATCACTCTGACTGTTGAGGTTGGGCGATACGGGCTTCAATATCCTCTAAGGTTTGCAGCAGCAGACGCTTTGCCTGTAATTCCCAGCCCCATTTCTGAATGCGGTACGCGGCAACAGCTCCAGCAACAGCGACGATATAGCCTACCCATTGCACGAGGGAAATGGCTCCGAGTAAACCCAATCCAGCAATTCCCCAAAAGGGTAAGGCAACGGTTTGACGTTGTTCTTCAACGAGTTTGGGCAAGCCGCCAGATGACATTTGTGCTGCTAATGCTTCACGGCAACGACGTTGCTGTTCCAGAGGGACAGATAGACCAATCTTACGGCGGAGTTTCTCCATTTTGCGAGCATCCGTGCTGTATTCGGTTAGCTCATCTTCTGCCATTTTGATTAGGCGATCGAGTTGTTCCATGATGTGACTCCTGCGGCTGTAAATCTTGGTTATGGGCTAGGAGTAAGTTTAAAGCACTCTACATCGCTTCACTTAAATACTATCTGGCTAGAGACTCAAGTTCTGGACTAATGTAAAAATGAGACACTTAGGATATTGCTGAATACTTGTGGCAAATGCTATTGGCAGACTATGCAACTTGAAATAATTTCCCTACAGTCTTAGGCTCTGGCAGAGGTTTACCTTCTTCAAGAGTTGTCTCAATTAGAAGGTCTAGGACTTCCTGAGCATTCTTAAGAGCTTCTTCATAGGTATCTCTGTGAGTACAAGGTTGCATTACATCCTCAAATTCAGGCAGGAATACAACGTAGCATTGGTCTTCATCTGACCACTGAATAACGATTGTGTATTTCATTCTTCTGTATCCTCCTCGTCCATTTCCTTAAGTGTCTCAAGTGCCTCGTTTACTTGCTTTTCTAAATAAGGTTTAGCATCATCACCATCTTTGGCAGCTACGATGATTGCTTTAGGCGATTTTGGATGAATCCATTTACTGTGGTTACCTTTTGCAGGTTTATGAAAAAATCCTGCTTTCAAGAGTAAGCTTTTCAATTCCCCCAGGACTTACGCATTTTCTGGATTAATACACCATCTTCGTAGGGGCACGGCAATGCCGTGCCCCTACATGTAGCGGATAGCGTAGCCAGTTGCGTAAGTCCTGTCCCTGATTTTCTTTGGCATAAGCTAGGTGTGTTCATCGCTCCTCACTTCCCACAGTTCTAACTTTGCCTTTCTAATTGCTCTAATTCTTCCTGACAAACTCCCTCATTTTCTCGTCTGAATCATTCTCTGCCCTGTCCTGCAAGAGGGGTAGAGTCTGGGGACGATCGCGATATTGCTTGATGATTATCTCAAGTGCTAATTGCCGAGGGTTGTCTTGCCTGTCTTCTTTTCGCTCAAAGTGGTCATTGAGGGCGCGATCGCATGAAAGCTAGGCGTCAACAATATTTCTGCCTTATAAAAGAGCTGAAAACAGCAAGGGTGAGCATTGCCCACCCTACAACTAATATTAGCTAAACTTTTGCCTCAGTCTAGTAGCTTGAACAGGTAGAAAACTTACCCAGCGTGTCGGTTTGCAATCTGGATTTGATTGTCGGCAACTCTATCTTCGCTGGTAATATCAAAATCTAGGTCTGGAGGAGCTTCCCTATCTTCTTCATTTTCATAGTTAAAGTCATCTAGGGTTTTTGAGTCGGCATCTCCTCTGAGTGCCTCTGAATTAAAACTTTCAGGGTTTGGACTACTACCTGTTTTTGACTCAGCATCACGTCTGAGCATTTCTGGATCGGAGCTTTCGCCTACTGCTAAATTAATCAGTCTATCTTCTTGGGGGTTCATTTTTGGCTCTTTTGTTAAAGCTAGATTACCTATAGCGTTTCTCAGTTACCTGTACCGCACGGTAGGGGCTAAGGCATTCGTGTCCCTACGAAGTCTTACATTGCTGCATTCCATCCAATTGAGAACCGCTATATTTACACAAGGTAGGGCTTGGCTAGCATCCTTTTCCTCTAGCAACTGATAGAGATCTTGAGAAAGTCAGTTGATTTCTTGGAAACAGAGGATGAAACCACTTAGTATGACTACCCTTACCAAGAGTGCAAGTGAAATCTGCCTTCAGCAACAGGCTTTTCAACTCCCTGCTTTTCTTACGCATAAGCTAGGTTTGCCCGATCGCTCCTCACATCCCACAGTTCTAATTTTGCCTCACTAACTGCTCTAATTTCTTCCTGGCAAACTCCCTTAATTGCTCATCAGGGTCATTCTCTGCTCTGTCTTGCACAGGGATAGAGTCTGGGGATGGTCGCGATATTGCTTGATGATTATCTCAAGTGCTAATTGCCGAGGGTTGTCTTCCGAGTCTTTCTTACGCTCGAAGGGGTAATTGATTGAGGCGGCAGATAACGCTGCCTTTGTGGCAGAATTCCAGAAAATCTTTGCATTGTCCAGAAATGCGATCGCGGCTATAAGTCCGCATCTACTGGTTCTTTGCTGGGCAGTCGCAGAACATTTTTCAGGGAATCTTTAATTAAATTTTTCGCCCAGTCTTTAGTGGCGTCCTTTGCCAATTTTTCCAAGGATCTTGACCCTTATCAATTAACACTTGTAGCCATTTTCGCTGCCCATATTTTTCTTCAAATTTATCTAAAAATGACATTAAATTACTGTAGACACTTTTATAGCCATCATCAAAAAAAATAATGATGGGCTTCTGATTCAAATGCTCAGCAGGAATGCTTTTTGCTCGCGGTAAAAAATAATCGTATACCTCTTGGCTACTTATAAACCAATAATTGTGCTTTAATAAATAGGTTTAAAAAAGTTTCTAATTCAGGTTGAGGATAGTCCATCTCAAAGGGTTTAACCTGAGGCGCAGAAGTTTCAACACCAATGATGCCATGAAACCTCAAAAGAGGGATTTTGGATGTTGTTAACTCTAATGTTAACCAAGTGAAAGACAAAAAAAATGTCAATCCCAGCCCAAAATAGGCGAGAAAATTTTTTGAATTAAACTTGAGGAATTTCATTTAGTTTCTTTGATATCAACCAGGAGCATCATTGCCAAGGAAATCCTCAGGAAACGGTTCCCTCGCCTCCAGCCAAGTGCCAGCACCCAGTGCTGTGGCTACTTTAGGAGGAGACACAGTGATGGAATTGCTACTGCCTGCTCAATACCTCTAGGAGTCTGGCTATCCAGGATATTCTCAACAACTTGTTGCAAAAATTACTCAGCCGATATCGATTTTCCTTCACCCACCCGAAAGACTAACCATGCTCCAACCTCACTAAAACTCCAGTCAAAGCCAATGACATCCGTTCTAGAGGTTTCATGGTTTTCCCGTTTGCATCTTCAGTTAGGTTCAGTCTGAGTTTTACAATTATTGATAAAGTTTGATGAGAATTCTGAGAAATAATTAATGACGCATTCTACCGATATTGCCACCTTAGCCCGCTGGATGGCCGCTGATTTTAGCAACCAAGAGCAGGCGTATGCTAATCCCCCCTTCTTTGCCCATATTCGAGTTTGTATGCGTCCCCTGCCGCTTAATCTGCTCGATGGAGTCAGTTTTTTTCTTGAACAAGCCTACGACTATGCGCTAAACCAGCCTTATCGGTTGCGGGTGTTGAAGTTACTGACAGTAGGCGATCGCATCGAAATTGAAAATTACAAAGTTAAGGACGAAAAACCCTTCTACGGTGCCTCCCGTGACATCGCACGTTTGCAAACCCTACAAGCCGAACAGTTGGAGAAACTTCCCGGATGTACCTTCCAAGTTGAATGGACGGGTAACAGTTTTAAAGGTGAGGTTGAGCCGGGTAAGGGCTGTATGGTTGTGTGGAAAGGTGAGGAAACCTATCTCGACAGCATGTTCGAGATTGATGAACATAAATTTATCAGTCGCGATCGCGGACGCCACCCCCAAACCGATGAACATATTTGGGGTTCGATCGCCGGGGAATTTCAATTTGTCCGTTGGGCGAGTTTTGCGGATGAGGTAAAGGTTTAACAGGCTTTGTGCCTCAGTGATGCGTTAGTTATTGAATACAGGTTTTCTGTAGGGGCAAGGTATGATTGCCCCTGCGGTGTGGTTGATGGAACTGAGAACGGCGATAGTTTCTGACAATGAGCGATCGCGCCGTTGGGTTGAGAGGTTGCGATTGCCTATGGCTTTACTCGTAGCTGATCGCGTTGCTGAGGGGTTGAGGGCTAAGATTCGTCTAAGTCTTCATTTGGGTTTTCAGTCAGACTGGCTATATCCTTGCCCTCAAGAATCGTTCTTTCAAGATTTGCTCCTTCAAGATCCGCCCCCTCAAGAACCGTCCCTTGAAGATTCGCCTCGTAAAGATTCACCCATTTAAGATTTGCCCCTTGAAGATTTGCCCCTTGAAGGTTCGCCTTGTAAAGAATCGCTCCTTGAAGATTTGCTTCTGCAAGATTCGCATCTGCAAGATTTGCAAAATTAAGTTCTGCATTCTTAAGGTTAGTAAAAGCAAAATTTGCACCAATAAAGTCTCTGACATATAGAAGGCAATCTTGCAAATTTAGAAAACTAAGGCACTTAAGAGCCAGTACATTCTCTATCCCTATCCTCTGACCTTGTAACCTTGAAATCCATGTACCAAAAGTATTACGATACTGCCAGTCAATTTCTGAATTTGCCTTTGTCACTCTTGCACAGGCATTTAATACAGCTAATAAAGCTTCTTCCGTATTCCGTGCCTGAAGCAGTTCTATGTGAAAATTATATCGAGGTATTTGGCTTTCCAGAGGTATTCCATCATCTAGCATAAACTCAATCAGGCCACATAAGCTCTTTTGCCAATTGTGAACATCTGATTGATTTTGCAAACGTATTTCATCACAGATGAATTTAAATAAGTATTCATCCATTTCGGAAAGATTGCATAGAGTTACCCACCTGACAAGAGCATCTCGTTTATCACATCCTTTCCGAAAGTTTTTCTTACGTTCCTCTAGTTCTTCATGAATAAGTCTAACTTCCTCTACAATCCGTTTTGCTATCAGATACTCACCAAAGCTTTTGTGGGTAAATTCAAAAGTATTCTCTCTATTCCTTACCTCTCCACTGGCACGAAAATAAAATGCAGTTAACAGACGAATGACACTGGCGTTCGAGTCTTCATTAAAGCTTTCCTGAAAGCGGTTCAAGATATTCATTAGACCGCTGTTTTCGCAATGTGTTTCGATTTCTCTTACTGTGGTTGTCCTGCCATATCCATGCCAGCAAGCCAGGGCAATTTCTTCAAGAATAGCGATAAACTCGTGTTTCTCAATTCCTTCAGTCACACGATACCCATGCTTTTCATACCCTCGTTCGTAAACGGCCTCTAGCAAATCCCCATAAATTTCATTCAGGTTAGTCTCGTCTGAAAATTGCAACTTATCCCGCTCAATAGTGAGAGCAACCAGATAATTCAGCAAAGGTTGAGCCGTAATCTCAAGCAGATTAGGTTGATCTAATTCTGGTGGTAATCCGCTATATTTTTTACCTTTTACGTCACCATACAACTGCCACCAAAGCTGCCGTTGATCTTCCTCCAGCAACTGTTGCTCATCAACGTAGTTCTTGTCAGTTCTCTCTTCTTTTGCAACAAAATAGGAAAAAAGATGCAGAATTTGATGCGGTTTACGAAACTTACTGTGATTTGCCTGCACGACCAGTTCACGCCCACTGATTAAAACCTGCAAGCGAGGTACATGAGCATTAAATTGAGCAATTTGAGACCTGACTTCCTCTACAAATTCTCTGGCTGCTTCCTCAGCAACTTTGCCCTGCATCGATAGCTCATCCAAGCCATCAAAGATAATCAACAACCGCGATTCACCATCTACTCTATCTAAAGGATTGTGAGGCAAGAAACGTTCAAGCTGGACAAACTCCCCCACTGCTTTCACCAAATCATCCGAGAGTTTAAACAGGTGTAGGGGAATTAACAGAACCGGAATTTCTCCTTTTTCTGCCTGTTGTGCGGCAAAGATTTTAGCAAAGGAAGACTTGCCACTCCCTGGCCCCCCGCTAATTAAACGGATGGCATCATCTGGTTTAGCTTCCTGCAACCAAGTTTCTAGTTCACTATTTAAGTCAACAACCACTCGCTCATACTGTTTCTCTTCAGCGATACCTCGTTCTAATTTATGCTCCGGTTGTCCCTCAACCTCACGCTTGTAGTAAGCTCGTAACGACACATAAACCTGTTTCAGGCTGAAGGATTCCAAAAACATCGGTTCATCAACTCGCTTTTGCAGCCATGCCCGATACCGCAACCATCCTTGTTCTCGTTCACTCGCTTGCGTGAAGGGTGTATCCAGTTCCTCTTTTAGGGCAGCATAGTCTTGTTTATGAGTCCGCCACTCCTCATTGAGAGCAAAAACAAAGTAAGCCGGAAGCCTATGGCTAATATTCTCCGCCTCAACCTTTTTCTCAACAAACTGGTTGAGACGGTACCCAAACCTGGTAAATTACCGAAGTAGCGGTAAGTAAAGTTTTTTGAGCAATTATGAAAGTCCTGGTTATTGGCGGGGATGGCTATTGCGGTTGGGCAACCTCACTTTATCTTTCCAACAAAGGCTATGAAGTCGGCATTATCGATAGCTTGGTGCGCCGTCACTGGGATCTGGAATTAGGTGCTGACACTTTGACACCGATCGCACCGATTCAGCGACGCCTTCAGCGCTGGAAAGACCTCACCGGTAAGTCGATTGACCTGTTTGTTGGCGATATTACCAATTACGAGTTCCTGATCAAAGCACTCCATCAATTTCAGCCAGAAGCGATCGTCCACTTTGGTGAACAACGGTCAGCACCCTTCTCGATGATTGACCGCGAACACGCTGTACTCACTCAAGTGAATAATGTTGTAGGCACACTGAATTTACTGTATGCCATGCGACAAGATTTCCCCGATTGCCACTTGGTGAAGTTGGGGACGATGGGTGAGTATGGCACACCAAATATTGATATTGAAGAAGGCTATATTACCATCGAACACAACGGGCGCAAAGATACCCTTCCCTATCCCAAACAGCCCGGAAGTTACTACCACCTCAGCAAAGTTCATGACAGCCACAATATCCACTTTGCTTGTCGAGTTTGGGGATTACGCGCCACTGACTTGAATCAAGGGGTTGTCTATGGTGTCCTCACCGAAGAAACGGGCATGGACGAACTTTTGATCAACCGCTTAGACTATGACGGCGTCTTTGGGACAGCCCTCAACCGCTTCTGTATCCAGGCAGCCATTGGTTATCCCTTAACCGTATATGGTAAAGGTGGACAGACTCGCGGCTTTTTGGATATTCGGGATACGGTGCGCTGTGTGGAAATTGCGATCGCAAACCCCGCCGATCCCGGTCAATTCCGTGTGTTCAACCAATTCACTGAACTCTTCAGCGTGGGCGATTTAGCCGCGATGGTACAAAACGCAGGCACAAAAATGGGACTTGATGTCAGCGTTAACCACATCGATAACCCCAGAGTTGAGTTAGAACAACACTACTTCTATGCCAAAAACACCAGTCTTTTGAGTCTGGGTTTAGAACCTCACTATCTCTCTGATTCTCTTCTCGATTCCTTACTGAACTTTGCCCATAAGTATCAGCATCGTGTGGACAAAAACCAAATCTTGCCCAAAGTATCTTGGCGTCGATAGGTGAGAACGTCTACAGTAACGGGGTAATCGTTTTGGCGATTACCTCTGTTGTTTGAAGATGCAATTGATGTGAATATAAAACAGGTTATCCTCTTACTATTTGTCGTACTTCCAGGGTTGGGAGCGTCGGCGATTAGTGCCTACTACCTATTGCCAGATTGGACAGCGCTCGACAAGAGTCATAAAAATTATCAGAGAATCGCTCAATCTCCAACTTCTCGCGAACGCGACCTATTGATTGCTCAAGCTGCGGAGAACCGACACAGAATTAATTGCTTTGCTGAAGGCATAGGAGTCCTTCTCGGTGGGGTCATCATGGCGATTGGAATTCATGGCTTGTGCACCCTCCCTAATCAAGAAAAGACATCTTGAAATGAGATGAAATTTAACTACAGATAGCCCCTAATCCTCATGAGAATCGCTCTATTTACTGAAACCTTTTTACCCAAGGTTGATGGCATCGTAACGCGCCTATGTCACACCGTCGAACATCTACAGCGTAACGGTGACCAAGTATTGGTTATCTCCCCAGATGGCGGGCTGACAGAATACAAAGGAGCCAAAATTTACGGCGTCTCTGGCTTCCCACTGCCTCTATATCCAGAACTCAAACTTGCTCTGCCACGCCCGTCCATTGGGGTTGCTTTAGAGGAATTTCGACCGGATTTGATTCATGTGGTCAACCCAGCTGTCTTAGGGTTAGGTGGGCTGTATTATGCGAAGATGCTGCAAATTCCTTTGGTGGCGTCTTACCACACCCATCTGCCTCAGTATCTCCAACATTATGGGCTGGGGATGTTAGAACCGGTGATGTGGGAGTTAATTAAGGCTAGCCACAATCAAGCCCAGCTCAATTTGTGTACCTCGACGGCAATGATCGAGCAGTTGAGAGAGCATGGTATCCTCCACTTGGACTTGTGGCAGCGAGGGGTTGATACGGAAACGTTTCATCCCAGCTTAGTTTCCCAGGAAATGCGCTCGCGCCTCTCTCAAGGACACCCCGAAAGCCCGATCCTCCTCTATGTGGGGCGTCTTTCGGCAGAAAAAGAGATTGAGCGCATCAAGCCCGTTTTAGAAGCCATTCCCAACGCCCGTCTCGCCTTAGTGGGAGATGGCCCCCATCGCAGCGCCCTGGAAAAACACTTTGCGGGCACACCCACCCATTTTGTGGGCTACCTTACTGGAAAAGAATTGGGTGCGGCCTTTGCTTCCTCTGATGCCTTTGTCTTCCCTTCGCGCACAGAAACCCTGGGCTTAGTGTTACTAGAAGCCATGGCAGCCGGTTGCCCTGTGGTCGCTGCACGTTCTGGGGGTATCCCTGATATTGTCACCGATGGGGTGAATGGATACCTGTTTAACCCAGCCGATGAACAGGGTGCAATCACAGCCACTCAACGTTTGTTAGAACGGCAAGAAGAACGGGAAACCCTGCGCCAAAACGCGAGGGCGGAAGCCGAACGTTGGGGCTGGGCGGCAGCGACACGCCAGTTGCAAAATTATTACAGAGCCGTAGTCGTATCCCAGTCAATGTCATCAGCCGCATGACCTTTAGCCATCGCTAATACATATCGCTGACGGTCTGGAGAGCGTCATTGTAGCCCACCAAACTAACAAGGTAGGGTGCGTCTCGACGTACCCTACGATTCGAGTTGCGGTGTCAATCTTTGGACGATTGGGGGCATCAACCCTTGTTTTACTTCCAAGGAGTGGATACATTCGTAGGTAGGACTACTGATATTCAGGAGTTCCAGTTTACAAATGTTATCATCTAATTTTTTAGGTGTCATACCATCTTTTGACCACTGGCGTGCATCTTTCGGTCTGAGTCACCTTGTCCTAAGCTCTCAAACATTTCCTCATCTCCCCAGTGAAGTCACCCCCATCCGTCGCTACAAGCTGGATTACACGATAGTTGTTAAACAGCCATCACTATGACACTCTCCAACGTTGGTAGCATTCTGGCTAGCCTGACCCAGTTAACCCAACTCAATCGGACAAGCGCCCTGACTCACCGCGTCAAGGACTTATCCGTTCCCGAATTCATCTGCTTGCTGGACTTTATCACCGCTGAATTTCAGCAATTTCTACGGGCGATCGAAATGATCAACAACGAAGCCCTGGAAACCATGTTAGAGCAGGTGATGGATGCCTTTACCCTAAAAATTGGTCAAATCCTACAAGCCGATCGCACAACTATCTTCCTGGTTGATGCCGACAAAGGTCAACTCTGGGCAAAAATTCCCCAAGCCGAAACCAACAAACCGATAGAAGTCCGAATTCCTCTAAATGTGGGTCTAGCGGGTCATGTGGCGGCAACAGGAGAGTGTCTTAATATACCCGATGCCTACAATCACCATTTATTTAATAAAGAAGTAGACGAACGCCCCGGCTATCAGACGCACACCCTCCTGTGTATGCCCATTCTCAGCAGCAACAAACAGGTGGTTGCCGTGGTTCAGTTGTTAAACAAAGCGGGGGGTACGCCCTTTGATGCCGACGACGAACAGCGATTTCGGGACTTTGCCGCCTCGATAGGCATAATTCTGGAAACCTGTCAATCCTTTTATATGGCGGCTCGCAACCAACGGGGCGCGGCGGCACTGCTCAAAGCCACAGCTTCTTTGGGTCAAAGCCTCGATTTAGAAGCCACGCTCCGTCTCGTGATGGATCAAGCTCGCGATTTAATGCAGGCAGACCGCAGTACCCTGTTTATGCTGAGCAAGGAAACGGGCGAACTTTGGAGCAAGGTGGCGACAGCAGATGGGTCAGACTTTGTCGAAATTCGCATCCCGGCTAATCGTGGCATCGCGGGTTATGTGGCCTCCACGGGTCAAACCCTGAATATTCCTGATGCTTACAAAGACCCTCGCTTCGATCCCAGCACAGACCGACGCACGGGTTATGTGACTCGCAACATTCTCTGTATGCCTGTCTATAACTCTAAGAACGAATTGATTGGGGTAACTCAGCTCATCAACAAGCAGCAAGGCAGCTTCAGCAGTTCGGATGAAGAGTTCATGCGAGCCTTTAATATTCAGGCCGGAATTGCCTTGGAAAACGCCAAGCTGTTTGAAAATGTCCTGATCGAAAAACAATATCAGAAAGACATTCTGCAAAGCCTCTCCGATGCTGTGATCTCCACCGATATGCAGGGGCGGATTGTCACCATCAATGATGCGGCTCTCGCCTTACTGGGTTGTCCCCACACGAGCAAGGACAGTAAAATCCAGCAGTTGTGGGAATATAAACTCATGGGTCGCTACGTTTGGGACGTGGTGCCCATCGACAATCTCAAGGAGCGTCTCCAGGGCAGCCTGACAACGGGGACTAAACATTATGTGCCAGAGCAAACCCTGACCCTGGGTTTGTATAAAAGTCCGGGACGCTCAACTCTCAACGGTCATGGGACGTTGGGGAATAGTGCGGTTTTAAACTGGGAAAGGGGAATGGGGAGTCGAGCAGAGTTTACGACTCCTTACGGAAGTCCTGACGGCGATGTCTACATCCTGGCACTCCCGAAAAATGATGACCCCAATGTGTTTATTCCTTGGAATGAAACCCCTTGGGATTCCAACGCCTCAACCTACTTGTCGAATGAGCAAGTCCGGGAAATTGAACGCAGTATTAACCTAACCGTTAACCCCCTGACGAATCTAGAGGGAACGGTGCGGGGGGGACTGGTGGTGTTGGAAGATATGACACGCGAAAAGCGGATGAAAACCACCATGTATCGCTACATGACCCCCAGAGTTGCCGAGCAAGTCATGGCACGGGGTGAAGATAGCCTGATGGTCGGTGAACGCAAGGACGTCACGATTCTATTTTCTGACATCCGAGGCTATACAACGCTGACGGAGAACCTGGGAGCGGCTGAGGTGGTGTCGCTGCTGAACCAGTATTTTGAAACGATGGTGGAGGCGGTGTTTAACCACGAGGGTACTTTAGATAAGTTTATTGGGGATGCCTTGATGGCGGTGTTTGGTGCCCCCTTACCCTTACAAGAAAATCACGCTTGGATGGCGGTGAAGTCAGCCTTGGATATGCGCTGGCGCTTAGCCGCGTTTAACCAGTCGCGCATGTTAACTAACCAACCTTTAATCCGGATTGGGATTGGGATTAGTTCGGGAGAGGTGGTTGCAGGGAATATTGGTTCCCAAAAACGGATGGATTATACCGTGATTGGGGATGGAGTGAATCTAAGCGCACGGCTGGAAAGCGCCACTAAAGAGTATGGCTGCGATATTATTTTAAGTGAATATACTTATTCCTTGTGTTGCGATCGCATCTGGGTACGTGAGTTAGATCGAATCCGGGTTAAGGGCAAAAACCAAGCTGTTAGTATTTATGAGTTAATTGGTGAATCCGATGTACCCCTTAACAACACGACGAAACGGTTTTTAGATTTTTACGCCGCAGGACGCCAAGCCTACCTCAACAGAGACTTTGAAAAAGCTCTCATCTACTTTGAGCAGGCTTATCCCTTAAAGCCACCCACTGACCAAGCTGTCTCAATCCATTTAGATCGAGCGGCCTACTATCGTAACAATCCGCCCCCAGAGTGGTGGGACGGTGTTCACACGCTAACAACGAAATAATCAAGTTGTCACTAACCCCCGAATAGAATTCGGGGGCTGGGAAGAGGAAGCTTCACCACCTTCTTCATCCGAGACTAAAACGGTGTCTAGCCAATTGCTGAACTGTCTGGGAATTGCCTACGAAGAAAGATCCAGACACAAAGGCAGTGAGTCTTCACTGCCTGAAAACAGGAAAACGCTTAACTCAAAATGCAATTACAACGGAGATTAAGTTTCTTTCCTACAACAGTTGGCGGGTAGGCGGTAAAAACCGCTCCCGCTTGTTCCTCTTGCGGTGTCTCATACACGGAGTTTCCCACGACGAATAATTTGTTATGAAGAAGTCGAAAGTATGAACTCTAAACCACCTTTTTTCATCCTTCATACTTTCTCATTCATCCTTCCTCGTTTTCTCCTTCATCACTTTGGAATGGGTGCTGACCAATCGAGAGTTGCTTTTTAGTGCGCTTCAACTGTTTCCAAAGTTCTTTGATTTGGGAGTAAGCTTCTTCTGGGGAAAGTTTACCGCCCGTTTCTAGATTACAGATATAGTTGACCCGTTGAGTAAACTCCTGTAGATTAGCGTTGAAGACCAGATTCTCTGGTTTGACCTGGCCGTAATAGCGACTGCGAGGATATAGAAAATCAAATTTATCAGCCATAGCTATCTCCTTATTTTTATTTTAAAATTCGCCGCTTGAGGTGAAAATCTCTCAATTCTCTAATCGGCTTAATCCAATCTATTTTCGCGTTTTCCTGGAATTTAGCCAGCCTTATAGAAATTGGACGCTTTGACTTGAGCGAAGTAGCTTTAAAAATCTATTCCTTACTCTTTAATATATATATATATATATATATATATATCCTAGATAAAATTATCTAAATCAACAGTATTTTTACGGTAATTTTTTTGAAAAATCAACCCCAGCAACAGCCTTTTTTCAGTGAGTTTGCGGATGCCATAAACGCCTGTCTCGGATAACGGATATCCATTGCGGACATCTTGGCACATGATTAGTGTAAGCATTGCCTGCCCAAGGCAACAAATCGGTCTATAATTTTTCTCCAGTATGACTGATGTAGAAGATTCTATTTTACTCCTAGCAGACTAAACTCGTTAATGGTTCTATTGGGGTTTGTTATACCAATTCACTTAATTCCTGATAAAAATTATTTTCCTTATGCCCCTGGCTTGCTCTACTGCCCCTAGTTTGCTCGCTAAGCAACTTAAAGTGAAATGGTATTAAACAGGTGTGAATTTGTTCATTGGAGGTGATACTCAGGAACATTAGTACTGGTAGCCGATGTCAATTCCTTCAGTCTCGAAATTCTCATGACCTTTTTCAACCGTTGCGGTATTACTGGGGTTGACGGCTAGCTAGAGACCCACACACTGGGTACACAACAACAGCACAGGACTTATGCACCAATACCAGTTGTAGGGACAATCGCTCTGTGGTTGCCCTGCTTTCATCCAAGATGTAGAGGTAATGCGTAAGTCTTACAGGAAAAACCTTTATCCTGCCCAGTCCCCATCGCTTTTTTCAGATTAGCGATCAGCAAATCGTTAAAACTCTTCACAGACAATGGACAATGGACAAAAAATAAGAAACGGATAGCGACGCAAGACTCGCTAGCGTCTTTCGCTGACTTGCAATAAACGTGGTGTGTGGAAGTGTCAAAAGAGCTCAAAGACATGCGCTTATCTCCCTTTTTAGCAGCAATGCTGGCTGCTTCAGCCACTTTCTGTTTATCCAACCCGGTGAAGGGGCAAACCCTAGACTTGCCCAGTCCCCAGTCAAAAGCAACAGAACCAGAAGCGACCAACAGCAGTGGAGGAGTGCCTACAGCTAACGCTGAGCCGACCACTGAGCGTCATTCAGGCTCAATTTCAAAGCCAGTCTATGTTAATCAAGATGCTGTTCCCATAGATTCGGAGTCTGTGGCATCAACAGAACGCCAACCAGAAAGGGTCAACAATGGGGTTGTCGAGACTCTACCTGTGCCAGAAACCTCTAGTGTGCAACCCCTGATGGCACAGGATGCTGAGTCCGGAGGTTCTGTGCAACCCAGTCCCTCACCGTCACCCAGTCCCTCACCGTCACCCAGTCCCTCACCAAGCCCGACGCAGGAACTTTCACCCAGTCCCTCACCAAGCCCGACGCAGGAACTTTCACCCAGTCCCTCACCAAGCCCGACGCAGGAACTTTCACCCAGTCCCTCACCAAGCCCGACGCAGGACTTTTCACCAACGCCAACCCCAGCGCCCGAATTTTCAACTCCTCCAGACACTCAATCGCAACCGACTCAGCCAGAACCAAGAGTTCTCGTTGCGGAAGTGGACATCAGTGGCGCACAAGGGGAACTGGAAGAGGAAATTTTTCGCGTGATTAAAACTCGACCGGGACAGGCAACCACTCGCTCCCAGTTGCAGGAAGATGTGAATGCCATCTTCGCCACAGGCTACTTCTCTAGTGTGAATGTACAGCCAGAAGATACACCTCTGGGGGTTCGCGTGACTTTTGTGGTAGAGGCTAACCCCGTGCTGCGGAATGTGTCGGTTCAAACCGTTCCGGAAGGTGCCGGTACGCAAGTCCTGCCTGCTCAAGTTGTCGAGAACATCTTCAGCCAGCAGTATGGCAGAATCCTAAACCTGCGCGACCTGCAAGAGGGCATTAAAAAGGTCAATCAATGGTACAAAGATAACGGTTATGACCTCGCTCAGGTCATTGATGCTCAGCAAGTGACCGCCGATGGGAAAGTCACGTTAATCGTGGCAGAAGGGGTCATTGAAGATATTCAGGTGCGTTTCCTCAATAAAGAGGGAGAGACGACAAATGAGCAGGGTGAAACGATCAGGGGTCGTACCCGTAACTTCATCATTACGCGAGAGGTGCAACTTAAACCGGGCGATGTCTTTAATCGGGAGACAGCTCAAAGAGACTTGCGGCGCGTGTTTGGCTTGGGTATTTTTGATGATGTGCGGCTTTCCTTTGCCCCCGGTACTGACCCCCGTAAAGTGGTTGTAGTCGTGGATGTGATTGAGAAAAACACCGGTTCTCTGGCGCTAGGGGGTGGGATTAGTTCGGCAAGTGGTCTGTTTGGTTCTGTGAGCTATCAACAGCAAAACCTGGGGGGTAACAATCAGACCTTAGGAGCCGAAGTACAGGTGGGTCAACGGGAGTTCCTGTTTGACGCACGGTTTACAGACCCCTGGATTGCAGGCGATCCGTACCGTACATCGTATACAGTAAACGCCTTCCGACGCCGCTCGATCTCCCTGATTTTTGAGGGCGGTGACCCAGAAGTGTTCCTCCCACCCGACGATGACGGAGATCGCGATCGCCCCCGTATCCGGCGAACAGGAGGCGGTATTACCTTCACCCGTCCGTTGTCGAGAGATGTGTTCACCCCAGCGGATTGGACGGCTTCCTTAGGCTTACAGTATCAAAGGATTTCCGTCACCAATAGCGAGGGTGATGTTACTCCCAGGGATGAGGCGGGCAGACTCTTAAGCTTTGATGAGAGTGGAAAAGACAACCTGTTGACCCTTCAGTTGGGTGCTGTGCGCGATCGGCGCAATGACCCCATACGACCCACCAGCGGCTCTCTGCTGCGACTGGGTGCGGAACAGTCGATTCCCGTCGGCTCCATCCTCATGACCCGCCTGAGAGGCAGCTACAGCTACTACATCCCTGTGAACTTTACCAACTTCACCAAAGGCCCCCAAGCTCTTGCCTTTAATGTTCAAGGGGGAACCGTGCTGGGCGATTTGCCGCCTTATGAAGCGTTTTCCTTGGGTGGCGTTAATTCGGTACGGGGTTACGGTGAAGGAGATGTGGGAGCAGGGCGTCGTTATATTCAGGCTACGGCTGAATATCGCTTCCCTGTTTTCTCTGTGATAGGTGGTGCTTTGTTCTTGGACTATGCCAGTGATCTCGGTTCCGGTGAAAACGTTCCGGGTAACCCAGCGGGCGTGCGGGGCAAACCCGGCAATGGTTTTGGCTACGGTTTAGGTATCCGCGTACAGTCGCCGCTAGGTCCAATTCGCGTGGACTATGGTTTTAATGACCAAGGCGACTCTCAGTTGCACTTCGGCATTGGAGAGCGATTCTAAACGGTTGAAGGTTGAAGGTTGAAGGTTGAAGGTTGAAGGTTATTCGCCTAGCGTTCCCCAAAGGGGTAGGGTAGCCGTAGGTTGAAACATTGAACAGATCAACCTGCCAATGTTCACCAACTCTAGAGAAGCCGTAGCGACGCTCTTGAACTTCACCTTCAACCTGCCAACGCCCAATCCCTGTTTAAACTAATCAGTCGTGACGAATAACCTATGGCTCAATACACCTTGGGTGGTATTTTCGATCGCTCCGGCGTTGGACTACATAGCGGTATCTTGACAAATGTGCGAGTGCTGCCTGCTACTCCTGGGGAGGGACGCTATTTCGTGCGAGTGGACTTGCCTGGATCACCGATCATTCCAGCACGAGTCGAGGCTGTTTATGAAACCAGACTGTCTACTGAACTCCAAGCACTGATCACCAGTGACTCAGAAATGGACAATGCAGCGCAACACAGCATCATTTTGCCTCAATCTACCCACAGGGAAGCACGAGTGCGAACCGTGGAACACCTATTAGCGGCGTTAGCGTGTAGCGGCGTTGATGATGCGAGGATTGAAATTGATGGCCCGGAAGTTCCACTGTTAGATGGTTCAGCCCAGGTTTGGGTAGAGGCGATTCAGGGAGTAGGTGTCGTGGCAGGAGAGCAGGAGAGGGGGAACAATGCTTTAGTGATGGCGCTAGCGTCCAAACGGGACGGAGTCCAGACCGAAGAGGGAAAAGAAGACACAGGGACATCGGAACCTTTGGTGAAAAGACACATAGAGGTGGGGAATTCCTCAAGAACACTTTCCGCCTCGTTTGCCTTACAGCAACCCATCTGGGTACACCAAGGAGATGCCTTTGTTGCTGCCTTGCCAGCACCGACGCTCCGATTTACTTATGGCATTGATTTTGATTCACCTGCGATCGGGAATCAATGGTATAGCTTTTCACCGGAGCAGGAGAGTTTTGCCACAAGCATCGCACCGGCTCGAACTTTTGGTTTAGCGCACCAAGTTGAGCAATTGCGACAAGCCGGTTTAATTAAAGGCGGGAGCCTAGACAATGCCCTAGTTTGTGACGATACTGGCTGGCTGAATCCTCCCTTAAGATTTTCAAATGAGCCAGTGCGTCATAAACTTTTAGATTTAGTAGGGGATTTAAGTCTACTCGGAACTTTTCCTGTAGCTCACTTCCTTGCCTACAAAGCTAGCCACCATTTGCATGTCCAACTGGCTCAAGAGCTAGCACAACAAATGGGTTGAAGGTTAGAACGTTGAAAGCGGGAAGGCGGGAAAGTTGGAAGGTTAAACGTTATAACCTATAACCTGTAACCTGTAACCTGCTAACCTACTAACCGGACAACTTATTAACCTGGCAACCGACTCGCCCTGCAACCTGCAACCCTCCGAAGCACCAAAATGTCTATACTGACCGACGTTAACACCCACCCGAATTCCACAGAAACTGTTGAGAAGCCGAGCGCTCAACCATCGAGCCAAGCTCTTACCTTTGAAGACATTCAGAGACTTCTACCCCACCGCTATCCGTTTGCTTTAGTGGATCGGATTATTGAATATGTTCCAGGCAAACGAGCCGTTGGCATCAAGAACGTGACCTTCAACGAACCCCACTTTCAAGGACATTTTCCCGGACGCCCGATGATGCCTGGGGTAATGATTGTAGAAGCCATGGCTCAAGTTGGCGGTATTGTCTTGACTCAGTTGCCCGATTTGGAGGGTGGATTATTTGTTTTTGCTGGCATTGACAAAGTTCGTTTTCGTCGTCCTGTCGTGCCTGGAGACCAACTGATCATGACCACGGAACTGATATCGATCAAGCGGCGTCGTTTTGGAAAGATGCTCTCTCGTGCGGTTGTCGATGGTCAACGAGTCGCAGAAGGCGAATTATTGTTTTCTCTCGTAGACTAAATGTCGCTTTGAGTACGACGGTGTTGAGTCTAAAGTTTTAAATTCATAACTCACTCCCTCAAGCTCACAGCACAGGAGCAGGAGCTCCTATCCAACTCAACACTTCTATGGCAACACTGATACATCCAACTGCTGTTATCCATCCCGGTGCTGAACTCCACCCCACGGTTCAGATTGGCCCCTATGCTGTGATTGGGGATAATGTCAAGGTGGGTCCAGGCACGACGATTGGTGCTCATGTCGTGCTAGAAGGGCCAACAGAGATTGGAGCCAGGAATCAAATCTTTCCTGGTGCGGTGATCGGCTCGGAACCCCAAGACCTCAAATATGACGGAGCCACCACTGGGGTTAAAATTGGCGATGACAACCGAATTCGGGAGTATGTCACCATTAACCGAGCCACGGCTGCGGGTGAGACAACGGTGGTTGGCAGCAACAATTTGTTAATGGCTTATGTTCATGTCGCCCACAACTGCGTCCTTGGCGACTCGGTTGTTATTGCCAACGCCGTTGCTTTGGCAGGTCATGTTCACATTGAGTCCAGGGCAACGATTGGTGGAGTTTTAGGGATTCATCAATTTGTCCACATTGGGCGTTTAGCGATGGTCGGTGGTATGAGCCGAATTGACCGGGATGTGCCACCCTACATGTTAATTGAGGGAAATCCGTCTAGAGTGCGATCGCTCAATTTAGTGGGACTTAAGCGCGCTGGAATAACGGCGACTGAAATCGGACAGCTCAAAAAAGCATTCCGAACTCTGTATCGTTCTGGATACACGCTGCCTCAATCCTTAGAACATCTAGATTTACTCTCCGATAGCGAACACTTACAGCACCTACGCCGATTTTTGCAGTTATCTCAGATGGAGGGACGACGGGGTGTAATTCCTGGTCGTCGCATCAAAGGGTTACAGGTTGAAGGTTTTTAAGAGTTGAAGGTTGGAAGGTTGAAAGTTGAAAGTTTTAATATTCAACTTTCAACTGGCTCGCCTTTTAACTTGATCGGCTTTCAACTCTTCTTTACCAATGAGTCATGACACGCAAAACCATTTTTATTAGCACCGGAGAGGTTTCTGGTGATTTACAAGGGGCACTCCTGATTGACGGCTTGAAACGTCAGGCAGAGGCCATAGGGTTAGATTTAGAGATTGTGGCGCTAGGCGGCGAGAAAATGGCAGCAGCGGGTGCCACGCTGTTGGGTAATACCACTGGCATAGGTTCGGTGGGAATTCTGGAATCTTTGCCTTTTGTCGTGCCGACTCTGCAAATTCAGCAGCGTGCTAAACAGTACCTGCGGCAGCACCCACCTGATTTGGTGGTACTGATTGACTATATGGGGCCAAATCTCAGCCTGGGTCGTTTTATGCGGCGTCACCTACCGCAGATGCCGATTGCTTATTATATTGCCCCACAAGATTGGGTTTGGTCAGCTCGGTCGATTCTTCCCCGCGATACGATGACCATTGTGAAGATGACCGACCAACTGTTGGCAGTTTTCCCCGAAGAAGCCCGTTATTTTGAAAAAAAGGGAGCTTCTGTGACTTGGGTGGGTCATCCATTGGTTGATCGGATGCGATTGACGCCGACGCGGGAGGAGTCAAGGGCAGCACTCGGAATTGAACCGGAGCAGATGGCGATCGCGCTTGTCCCGGCTTCTAGGCGACAAGAACTTAAGTATATGATGCCTGTAGCTTTTGAGGCAGCACGACAACTCCAGTCGAAATTACTGGAGACAGCAGAAAGTCAAAAGTCCAATTCCCAATCCCCACTCTTTTGGATTCCTTTGTCTCTAGAAGCTTATCGACCTGCAATTGAAGCGGCGATTGAGCGTTATGGTCTAAGGGCAACTCTGGTTTCGGGTCAAACGCAGGAAGTGCTATCTGCGGCTGATTTAGCCATTACGAAGTCAGGGACGGTGAACTTGGAATTGGCGCTGTTAAATGTGCCACAAGTTGTTTTTTATCGGGTCAGTCCTTTGACTTACTCGATTGCTCGTCTTTTGAAGTTTTCGATTCCTTTTATGTCGCCGCCTAACCTCGTGGTGATGCGTTCTATTGTGCCAGAGTTATTACAAGAACAAGCCACATCAGAAAATATTGTTAATGAATCGTTAGAGCTTCTGTTTAATCCAGAAAGGCGTCAACAAACCCAGGCTGATTATCAAGAAATGCGCCAATTGTTAGGGGAAGTTGGAGTTTGCGATCGCGCGGCCTGTGAGATTCTGCAATTAGCAGGTGAGTCGCCGGAAAAACAAAAGGCGATCGGGAGCATGTCACCTTTGTAGGTGGCTTGCAGCAATCGTTGCAATTCCTAGCCTGATTAAACCGATGATGCGGACGAGAATGCAGCTAAGAATCTTTCCACTTTGGGGCTGCTCTTAAACCAGCCTGGAGGTTCAGGACTTGCTTGCTCTCTACATACATCATGTCTTAAGGCTACTGAAATCCCCATCCTCAGCGATCCATCAGGGCGGGGTAGTTTAAGGGAGATTCTTTTTCGTGATAAAGAGAGTGGTCAACCCGCATTTGGTACAATAAGCGTGGAATTGAGATTATTCCTCCCTCAATCGCCATCGGACGCGGTTAGATTTCATCATGAAGCTACGCTCATTTTTTTATGTCCTGGCAGCAGGAGCCATTGGGTTACTGTTGATTGCAGTGGCTGGCTTTTTCTGGTTAACCTCTCAAAGCCCCCTAAATTTATTACAACAAGGAGTAGTGGCCAATCCCACGGCTGCTATTTTTGTGCCGAAACAGTCACCGGCTATGGTATCACTCCTGGTGAACCCAGCGCGATTGGAGGCATTTCGGCAACTGGTAGCACGTCCAATCGCACGACGGCGAGCGCGTGCCGAACTCAACCAAATCGAAAACAGCCTCCTGCTCAACACGGACATAAACTATCAGCGAGATATTCAACCCTGGCTGGGCGATGAAATCACCCTGGCGGTAACCTCTTTAGACTTTGACCGCAACCCAGCCAATGCAACCCAACCTGGCTATCTACTCGTCGTCAAGACGAAGGACGGAGAACGGGCGCGGGAGTTCTTGCAACTGTTTTATTCCAAACAGGCGGCGACAAGCGTTGACGATATCGTCTTTGAAAAGTACAAGGGCGTGAACCTGATTTACAGGCGACCCCTAAGCCAAATTGAGGCATCTACCAACGGTTCGGGTTCCCCTCAAAGCCCCCTGCCCGAAGCCCTAACGAGTGCGGTAGTGGGCGATCGCTTCGTTTTATTTGCCAATCACCCCAAGGTATTGCGCGATGCCCTCAACAATGTCCAAGCCGCCAACCTCAGCTTAGAGGATGACCACGAGTACCAGCAAATGCTGGAAACTCTCTCTGAGCCACGGATTGGCCTAAGTTTTGTCAATATACCCTCCCTAGCCGCATGGATTTCCAAACAGCCAGCCCCCGTGCGAGACTCGTTCAAGGGGTCTGAAACCCTTGCTCTTGGCCTCTCCTTGAACCGTCTAGGGTTAGTCGCACAAACGGCTTTACTGGGGTCAGAAGCGAATGATAGCAGCCGAGAACCGACCCTGTCTGAGCCGGTGGCAGCTTTGCAGTACATTCCCGCCCAAAGTGCTTTGGCGATCGCAGGAACTAATTTGAACCAACTCTGGACTCAACTCTCATCCGGCGAGGGAAGTGAGGATGCTCTCAAACCCCTGCTTGAACAAGCTGTCGCCAGTTTGCAGTCACGCTGGGGGATTCAACTGCCAGAGGATATCTTTAGTTGGGTGCAAGGCGAATATGCCCTCTCGATGATGCCGCGTCCAGATCGAGGCAATCCCGATTGGATTTTTGTGGCGCAAAAAGGTTCAGATGCAGCGGAGTCATCTATTGAGCATCTAGACGCTGTTGCTAAGCAACGAGGATTGAGTGTAGGCTCTCTGCCCCTAGGAGATACAGCCATCACCGCCTGGACGAAGCTGGTTACCTCGGCGACTCCGGTTGGGAGTAAAGATAAGCGTTTGATGAAGTTAGAGGCACAAGTAGGGGGTGCCCACACGGCTGTAGGGGATTATGAGATTTTCACGACTTCGATTGAGGCCATGAATCAAGCGCTCAAAGGCGTGGAAAATTCTTTAGTCAAGAGTGACCGATTTAACAATGCGATCGCGCCCTTACCTCAGCCCAATGATGGCTATCTGTATCTTGACTGGCGAGAGAGTGGAACGCTGATTGAGCGTCAGCTACCGATTGTTCGAGTGGTGGAACTTGTAGCAAAACCCTTCTTTGAGCATTTGCGATCGCTCAGTGTTAGCAGTTATGGTAGCGACAAGGGTGTCCAACGGAGCAAGCTCTTCTTCCGCTTGGATAACACCGACGCAGTCTAATTCAGACTCTTCCGGGAAAATAGCCGTCAACTGAAGGCTGAAGTAAGAAGTAAACCCTGCAAGGGTTTACTTTCTGGTGGGATTGACGGCTCAGTGACTATAATGCAAGATCTCAGATGGAACCCACAAAACGACCTAGAGTAAAAATTTGCTGCATTAGCAGTGTAGAAGAAGCCAATCTCGCGATTCGTTACGGAGCGTCGGCATTGGGCTTAGTTCCCGATATGCCCAGTGGGCCTGGAGTACTTGCCGAAGGGATGATCGCCCAAGTCGCTGCTATTGTGCCGCCTGCGGTATCTTCGTTTTTGGTAACCAGTAAGGTCGATACGTTGGGAATTATCGCACAGCAACGACGCTTGGGTGTAAATACGGTGCAGATTTGCGATCGCCTATTATCCGGGACTTGCGATGATTTACGTCAGGCATTACCAGGAATTGCGATCGTTCAGGTGATTCATGTTAACGATAAAGAATCCATAGAAGAGGCTGTTTCGATGGCTCCTCACGTTCATGGATTATTGTTGGATTCTGGCAATCCATCCCAGGACATAAAAGAACTGGGTGGAAAGGGGCATATTCACAGTTGGGAAACTAGCCGACAGATTCGGGAGTTAGTGGATGTGCCTGTGTTCCTATCGGGGGGACTTACGGCGGATAACGTCCTTGATGCCATTCAACAAATACAACCCTTTGGCGTGAATGTTTGTAGTGGTGTTCGCACCGATGGAAAATTGGATGAGAAGAAGTTAGCTCAATTCTTCACTCAAGTTGAAGCGAGTTTTATGAGCTAGCGAATCGCTGAATGGTTCTTCATCCCAAAGCTTATGCCAGTATTTTGTCCAGATTTGAGATAAAAACGGGTAATGCTTGTCGTCGTACTGCTCTTTGTGCCTTTTGTAATCGAATTCAATGGCTAGCCAAAGTGATCGTAACTCTTGCCAAGTTGAGCAATTCTGCATCTGGCAGGCTACAGCATTGCGCCACTGTTGTAGCTGGCGGTAACTAATGAATTGTCCCCCTTTGTCTTGGCGGTGGACAAATAGTACATATGCCCAACATTCCAGGCGCACAATCAGGTGTTGAGGAATTTTTAGGATTTGTGCGATCTCATGTATGGTAATCCGGAATTTCTGAGCAGGCTGGAGGCGACGAAACAGAGTAGTCATAATTCTTGCCCTTGCTCAGTGTAGGCTTTCCCTCTGTCATAGAGGCAGACAAAGGCGCGTCCATTGCGAGGTTCTTTGTGCCAACCCGCCCATACTTCCAGCAAAGAGGTAGAACCTGGTACCGAAACTAAAGCCTGATCAACTCCAGTCAGGACATACATCGAACGGTATTCATCATCCTTAACGGCAATGGCTTTGAGGATTGACGCAATAGCTTGGCTGTCTGTGACCAGTTGCCACCCTTCTCCTCGAAAGGTTGCCTGGTCTAACTTTTTCATCTTGCCAGCCTGTGATTTTGGTATCATAAAGCTATCCTTCCCACTTTGTGGGATGTTTGAGGAAAGGCGATCGCTCTAATGTTTTCCGGGCACGAGGGCGATCGCTTGTCGTTCATAAGTTCATTGAAATACGAGTACTCGTATTTGTCAACGGTGGAATGGGATTAATTAGGTTGCGAGTTCGGGAATTTGCTGAGCAGAGGGGTTGGACGTTAAAAGAAGTCTCTAATAGAACAGGTGTTCCATATACAACGATCGCAACTTATGCAAAGTCTTCAGGCATGGCAACCGTTGACTACACTGCCTTACACAAAATGGCTCGCGTGTTTGGTATTTCTGTTGAAGACTTAGTGGAGATTGTGGAAGAGTAGGTTTATTAACCTCTGAGGCTTATCTGGATGGGATTAATTAGGTTGCGAGTTCGGGAACTAGCTGCTGAAAAGGGTTGGACACTTAAAGAAGTTTCTGATCGCTCAGGAATCCCCTACGGTACAGTCAGAAGCTATGCCCATTCTCCCAATCTGGCAACTGTGGACTATACGGCTTTGCAGAAACTCGCCCGTGTATTTGATGTGATGATTGATGATGTGGTTGAAGTTTTAGAAGAGTAGGTTGATCGCTCCTTTAGATTCATTTGGATAGGCAGCGTGATGGTTGTACAAAATATCGAAATCCCGATAGATAAAATTGCAGACTTCTGCCAACGCTGGAAAATCACAGAATTTGCTTTTTTTGGTTCGGTGCTGCGAGATGATTTCCGTCCAGATAGCGATATTGATGTCCTCGTGGCGTTTTCACCTGATGCTCGATGGACACTGTTCAATCATGTAGATATGCAAGATGAGCTAGAGGTGATTTTTGAGCGTAAGGTAGATTTGGTTAGCAAACGAGGAATTGAGCGCAGCCGTAATTATATTCGCCGGAAAGCCATTCTTAGCTCGGCGGAAGTTATTTATGCTGCATCGTGATTTAAGTTCTCTTGCAGATATTTTGGTAGCAGCACGACTGGTGCAAATGTTTGTAGTAGGTGCTGATAGAGATACATTTGAGACGGATTTGATGCGTCAGTCTGCTGTCATGCGACAACTGGAAATTATAGGAGAAGCAACTAAGCGACTCTCGGAAGCATTTAGAGGCAGTCATCCAGAAATACCGTGGCGACAAATGGCTGGAATGCGAGATATTCTGATTCATGACTATGACGATGTGGATTTGGATGAGGTATGGAATGTAGCAACAATTTCTATTCCTGAACTCATCCAACAAATCGAGCCTCTCGTTCCACCAGAGGAGCAGGCGTGACTGAAAAGAGGCTGTTTTTGGGAGGATGCGATCTCGCTTTTATGTGAGGAGCGATCGCTCCCAGCCAAGTGTAAGGCCTAAAGGAATGTAAACCGACGGGTATCTACATCTCGGCGCTTAAAAAAATTATGCTGTCATAAATGTTAGTAGCAAGTCCCTAGCGGGAACTTTAAGAGAGAAGTGTATTCTCACCGCCAGCAAGAATTGCTATCCATGACACAACCAAAAAGTCTAATCAATCAAGTACTCGATTGCTGCCAGGAACGTAACTATAAAGCCCTCGATATCATCTTTGACAGCCTCAATGAGCCAGTTTTAGCAGGAAGCCTATGTAGATTGCAAAGTGATAGAGATTCACTCGCATGGTTTCGTCGGTGTATTAAAGAGAAATTAGGGAGTGTCGGACGTATCCTCAGAGAAACGAAAGAATTTTACAAAACAAGCGCTCACTCTTCTGTAAAGGGTAAACAATCAGCAGTGGAAGCGCGACATCGTGGTATACGGCTACACAAGTGGATAGAACAGTATCTCCAGCAAAGTTCAACACCTTGTCCTGAAGACCTAGAGCCGTGGAGGAGGTCAATTGAGCCTGCGCTTAAGCAGATACAAAAAGTACTGCACGTAGAAGCTGAGGTATTTCACCGAGAACTGGGTTATTGGGGAAAAGTAGACTGCATTGTGCAATTAAAAGAAGTGCTTTGTCTTATAGACTGGAAAACCCGCGAAGAGCCTTGTTCGGAGGAGCAGATACACGAATATAAAATCCAATGTGCGGCTTATCTAGATGCAGCAAACAAGACCTACGGATTGGCTATAAAACACGCCTTGATTGCCATCGCCCTACCTAACCAGAAACCACAGATAATTCAGTTGAATCCAAAGGCACTGAATAAGCATTGTCAGGAGTGGCAACAGAGAGCCAGGGAATTCAATGCAAAACTACCTACACCGGGAACAATAATTACTAACCCAGATGGTTCAAAATTTAAGGTACAAAAGGTATTTAGCCTATCGCCAGTACTCCGATACAGAGCGACTAAACTTGAGACATTACCACAACCAGCAAGCCACTTATTCCCAACTGTCAATCACTCAGTCTTAATACAAGGTGAGCCTGATGAGATTTACTCTACCCATCATGGTCGAACTAAAAAGAAGCACTATACAGAGGACTCAATCCGCCTATACTTACAAGAGATTGGTCGCATACGCCTGTTACGGGCAGACGAAGAGATTGAGCTAGCCCGTAAGATTGCTGACTTATTGGAATTAGAGCGTATACGCGAGCGCTTGTATGAGCAGTTAGAACGGGAGCCGCAAGACAGTGAATGGGCAATGGAGGTGAATATGGCTTTACCAGCCTTCCGCCATCGCCTCTACATTGGGCGACGGGCTAAAGATAAATTGGTGCAGGCAAATCTACGCTTGGTGGTTTCAATTGCTAAGAAATATATGAATCGGGGTCTATCATTCCAAGACCTAATTCAAGAAGGCTCCTTGGGTTTGATTCGTGCGGCAGAAAAGTTTGATCATGAAAAAGGCTACAAGTTCTCCACGTATTCTACTTGGTGGATTCGACAGGCAATAACGAGAGCGATCGCCGACCAATCCCGTACTATCCGCTTGCCAGTTCATCTCTATGAAACGATCTCGCGTATCAAAAAAACGACCAAAATTCTTGCCCAAGAATTGGGTTGCAAACCGACAGAAGCAGAAATTGCAGAACGTATGGAAATGACCATCGAGAAGCTGCGATTCATTGCCAAATCTGCTCAACTGCCAATCTCCTTAGAAACGCCAATCGGGAAAGAAGAAGACTCTCGCCTTGGAGACTTCATTGAAGCCGATGGCGAAACCCCAGAGGATCAGGTTTCCAAAAATCTGCTTCGGGAAGACCTAGAAAGTGTTCTTGACACTCTTAGCCCCGGCGAACGGGATGTAGTGCGACTGCGCTATGGGTTAGATGATGGACACATGGTTAAGGATTTCACTCAGGCAATTCAACTCAACCCTAACGATGCTAATGCTTACAATATGCGGAGTAGCGCTTATATGGCTCTAAAAGACTATCAGAGATCAATGAAGGACTTACAAGCAGCCAGTGCTATCCCCGGACGGATTAAAGATGGTAGTTCACCGGCTGTAGCCTGCGACCACTACCACCGCTACAAAGACGACATCAAGTTAATGGCACAACTGGGCGTCAAGCACTATCGCTTCAGCACCGCTTGGCCTCGCATTATTCCCGATGGTCGAGGAAAAGTGAATGAAGAAGACGTCGATTTCTACAAACGTCTGCTTGATGAGTTAAACAAATACGGCATTACCCCCCACGCCACCTTATTCCATTGGGACTCGCCGCAAGCATTAGAGGACAAGTACGGTTCTTGGCGCAGTCGGGAGATCGCATCCGACTTTGCGGACTATGCTACCGCCATTGTCACTCGATTAGGCGATCGCATCACCCACTGGATGACCCTGAACGAAATCTCCCAATTCACTCATCTCGGTTACGGTGTAGACAGCCAACCCAACAACGCCCCTGGCACCCGCGTTAGCTCCAAAAAAGAAGTATGGCAAACCTCTCACCACGCCTTACTAGCTCATGGACTCGGCTGTCAAGCCATCCGCGCGGCTTCGCCTAAACCCTGTGCGATCGCGCTAGTTCTGGACATTGGCTCAACTGTTCCCCTCACTGAATCAGCCGCCGATATCGCAGCCGCCCAAACAGCATTTCATACGTATTGGTTCAATGGAGGCATCATTTTTCCTGCCCTCACAGGTGCCTATAGTCCCATCATGCTAAAAGAATTGGGCGCTGATGCACCCGATATTCAGGACGGTGACCTCAAGACGATTCACCAACCCCTCGATGACTTTGGGATTAATCTGTACACGGGTAAATATGCCCGTGCCGCTAACAATCCACAAGGATACGAACTCCTCGACTTTCCCAAAAGCTATCCTAAGATGCAGGCAACCTGGATAAAGTTCATTCCTGAGAGCCTGTATTGGGCGATTCGTCATGTGAGCGACACATTGGGGCGTCATGACTTGCCCGTGTTCGTAAGTGAAAACGGCTGCATTACCCAAGATGAATTAAACGAAAACGGCGAGGTTATTGATAGCGATCGCATCTTATATCTGCGGCAGTACTTGAGGGCAGCTCATCGAGCCATCCAAGAAAAGTATCCTCTCAAAGGTTACTTCCTGTGGAGTTTAATGGATAACTTTGAGTGGAGTCGGGGTTACAGTGATCGCTTCGGTATCCTCTACACCGATTACAAGACGCAAAAACGTATTCCCAAAGCAAGTTTTAACTGGTATGCCGAGTGCATTCGTCAGAACCGAGTGGTCTAAAATCCAACATTTTCTAGTCGGTCTTTCGTACCATTTACAGCCGCTTAACCACTGTTCTTTGGAGCCAGGGGTACTTACTCGTTGTCTTCGATCGCAAATAGCGATCGCAACAAAATGCGGAATCTAAGTCTCAGGATAGGGTAATCGTCTCAATCACTAAGTCTAAGCTGAGGTGTGTTTAGATACGTGATATAGAGGTAAAGACTCATGGGTAGTGGACATGCTAGCCATAAAGGCAATTCGGTAAAACCAAATACAAACGCCAATGGTCGCATTGATACAGCGGCTGACTTATCCGTAGAGCCGGGGGATTTACTGGCGGAAGGGACTGCTGCACTTAGAGCAGAAGAAGCGCCTGAGAATCAGGAGGCTACCCAACGACCAGAGAACAAGAAATAATAATCCTCAAAAACGTTCAGGGGTGGGCATTGCTCACCCTATATCCTTTTCTTGAGAGGCCGAAAGCTTACCCATAGTTCTACTTCAGCTAAAAAATTAGGTGCTCTCTTCGGCAGTGTGCTTCGCAACCATCGTTTCTGATAGTTCCTTCCAGCGATCGCTCCACAGGCGTTGCATGGCTTCCGTCACGTCAAGTAAATCGGTAAATTCCTGGCTTTGTCGCTGAATTTCTGGGGCTAAATGCTTGAGTCCGGTACAATCGTGACAACAGCGCAATATTCGTTCCCAGGCCGAATACCACTCTCTCCCCGCCTGCTGATGGGCGCGAAAGGGTTGCAGGCGTTCGTCCTCTTCCCGAAGGAGTTGGGCTTGTTTCGCCCAAGCGTCGCGCCAAGGTTGCACCGCTTGAGACATTTCATTCTCGTCGTACCAGTCTCGTTCAGTACGCAAGATTTCACCTAAACGATCCAAATCGGGGCGGTTAGTGCAGCGAAAGATGGTCGTCAATCCTTGGTCAATCCACAGGGGTAAGCTGCGATAGCTAATAAATTTGGCACGGGATTCCACCAATTTGACCCAGATTTGGTGTTTCCAGCACTCGATATGCTCGATTTGCTGGAGGGGAATTTTGAGGTAGGTGGCGACTTGCTGCCGGATTTGGTCGAGAGGGATTTGCCGGGGGTCAATGACCCCAGCCGTAATCAAGTTTTGGGACATGAAGGTAAAGCACTCCTGTTTTGGGTGGATGTGTAGTAGCCCAAAATCTCAGACGCCCCATTTTAATTGCCATAAAAAGTCGGGGTGCGTCGAGGAATGTTACCATTTCATCTAGCTTCCAGACTGGTTGTTGCAGTTTGGGGGTTAGCCGCTCTTAGCTGGTGCCAACAGCTTTGAGTGGCGCAAAGATTTTTAGGGTTTCAGTGTGAATAGGATTACCTTAGCAGATTGAGTGATTTCTGCTCAAGGGTCAAGTTTTTGTTACAAATGAGGGTCTGAGGAAGAGAGTTATTGCATAAGTAGCAAGACACTGGAAATAAGTTAATACGTACAAAAATTCTGATAACTCTTGAGAAAACAGAGTTCAAATGTATGGTACTTTATCTCGGTACTCCTTACGATGACACCCTCTATACTGGGTACGGCAATGACACCCTCGAAGGTGGGGACGGTAATGACACCCTCAATGGTGGGGTTGACGATGACACCCTCAATGGTGGAGACGGCAATGACACCCTCGATGGTTCCGACGATAATGACTACCTCGATGGTGGGGTTGGCAATGACACCCTCGATGGTGGGGCTGGCGATGACACCCTTTATGGTGGGGCTGGCGATGACACCCTTTATGGTGGGGCTGGCAATGATACTCTCATTGGCTCAGAGGGGAGCGATCACTTCGTCTACAGATCTTATACAACGTTTAACCCTGCAAATTTTGGTGTAGATGTCATTTCCGACTTCGAGACAGGTAATGACCAAATTCACCTGCGACGAGCTATTTTTCCTAGCCTCAGTAGTGTGGGAGGAACGGGTTTCAGCGTGGCTGATGAGTTTGCCATTGTCACGAGTGATGCTGACGCCGCCACGAACCCGGCAGATATCGTCTACAACTCAGTTAACGGCAACTTGTTCTATAACTCCAATGGCAGTGATCCTGGCTTTGGCACAGGTGCTGTATTTGCTACGCTCACTGGTGCTCCCACCCTTGTAGCAACAGATTTCGTTATTGAGGACGGCAATGACCATTTCACTGGCGGGACTGGCGATGATACCTTCTATGGCGGGGCGGGCAATGACTACCTCAATGGT
Organism: Microcoleus sp. AS-A8; assembly: GCA_039962225.1. NCBI lineage: Bacteria > Bacillati > Cyanobacteriota > Cyanophyceae > Oscillatoriales > Microcoleaceae > Microcoleus > Microcoleus sp. AS-A8. The sequence goes on along the minus strand of JAMPKV010000002.1, from coordinate 451,491 downwards.
TGGGACGGCAATGACCTCCTCATTGGTGAGGACGGTAATGACACCCTAATGGGTTGGGACGGCAATGACTACCTTGATGGCGGTGCTGGCAATGACTACCTTGATGGCGGGGCTGGCAATGATACTCTCATTGGTGGAGAGGGGAGCGAGCGCTTCGTCTACAGATCTTATACAACGTTTAACCCTGCAAATTTTGGTGTAGATGCCATTTCTGACTTCGAGACAGGTAATGACCAAATTCACCTGCAACGGGCTATTTTCCCTAGCCTCAGTAGTGTGGGAGGGACGGGTTTCAGCGTGGCTGATGAGTTTGCCATTGTCGAATGTGACGCCCAAGCTGCCACCAGCACGGCAGATATTGTCTACAACTCAGTTAACGGCAACTTGTTCTATAACTCCAATGGCAGTGACCCTGGCTTTGGCACAGGTGATCTATTTGCCACGCTTGCTGGCGCTCCGCCCCTTGTAGCAACAGATTTCGTTATTGAGGACGGCGATGACTATGCCACTGGCGGGACTGGCGATGATACCTTCTATGGCGGCGCGGGCAATGACTCCCTCAATGGTTGGGACGGCAATGACTACCTGATTGGTGAGGACGGTAATGACTCCCTCAATGGTTGGGACGGCAATGACTACCTTGATGGCGGTGCTGGCAATGACTCCCTAATTGGTGGCTCTTCCTATGGCGGGAACAGCGGCGATGACACTCTAATTGGTGGTGATGGCAATGACTCCCTCGATGGTGGGGCTGGCAATGACTACCTGATTGGTGGGGACGGCAATGACACTCTGATTGGCTGGGCTGGCAATGACACCCTAATTGGCGGAGAGGGGAGTGATCGCTTTGTCTACTCCTACGACTTCTACTCTCCATGGGTTGCCTTTAGTCCTGAAAATTTTGGTGTAGATGTCATATCTGACTTCGAGACAGGTAACGACAAAATTGTCCTCTTCAGGAATAATTTCACCAGCATTAGCAGCGCTGTAGGGACAGGGTTTAGTGTAGCTTCTGAGTTTGCTATTGTCACGAGCGATGATGATGCTGCCACTAGCATCGCAGATATCGTTTACAACTCGGTTAATGGCAACCTGTTCTACAACTCCAATGGTAGTGACCCTGGCTTGGGCACAGGTGCTCTGTTTGCCACCCTTGTCGGCGCTCCGACTCTCGTAGCGACGGACTTTGAAATAAATCACTTTTACACAGAAATAGCTTGAGCCATGGTATGTAATTGGTGATTGTTGATGATTGAAAGTTGCTCTAACAATACCTGTTGGTCTAGGTAGCATCCGAAATCAACAAGCTCCATCCTGGCTCTGTTGCTGAATTTATGGGGCTAAATGGTTGAGTCCGGTACATGAGATGCCAAGCGATCTCACTCATCCGTAACCTTGCCTCGCATTGTCTTAAGTTGCGATCGCTTAGTTTTGCTATCCAGACGCTTCCTCTGAGAACTCCGAGTCGGCTTACTGGGTTTACGGCGTTTGGGGATTGCGATCGCACTTTTAATCAAGTCTTGCAGTCGTTGCAACGCCTCTTCCCGATTCTGCTCCTGGCTGCGGTGTTCTTGAGCTTTGATGACAATCACCCCTTCCTTGGTAATGCGCTGGTCGGAAAGCTTCAACAGCCGCTCTTTGTAGCGATCGGGCAGCGAGGAAGCCACGATGTCGAAGCGCAGGTGAATGGCAGTCGCCACCTTATTCACGTTTTGTCCGCCTGCCCCTTGAGAGCGCACGGCACTCATCTCAATCTCATACTCTGGAATGCTCACGGTATTAGAAATTTGTAGCATAATTTAACAATTGCCCAGAGATGAGTCGCACCAGTCGTTGAGCAAATTTTACTCTGGTTCACCTTTATCGATTATCTCCTGGAAGACCGAGTTATAAGGGAAACAAGCCGATGGATCGATTGAACTTTAATGTAATCCAGCAATTCTGGACGATCGCCAAGTCCTATTGGTCAGGGGATGAAAAATGGCAAGCCAGAGGATTACTGCTGGGGGTCGTGCTGTGTCTGCTAGCGTATACGGGGTTGAGCGTCGTACTCAACAACAAGCGAGGAGTACTGATTTCAGCCCTCTCAGCGCGTGATGAGCCACGCTTCTGGCAAACCGTGATCATTTTCCTCGCTGTGCTGGTGATTTATGCACCATTGCTCGCAGGCTATACCTATCTGCGCGATCGCCTCAGTTTGCAATGGCGGAAATGGCTCACCCATCGATTCGTGGATAACTACTTTCGCGATCGCGCCTATTACAACCTGCATATCTCAGAAACCGAGATTGATAACCCAGATCAGCGGATTGCGGAGGATGTTCGCAGTTTTACCCAGGAGTCCCTCACCTTTTTGCTGCGGTTGGTGGAGTCGGTGCTGTCAACGATCGCCTTCAGCAGCGTGCTCTGGGGCATTTCTAAACCCCTGGTGTTTTTTCTGGTGCTGTATGCCCTGATTGGAACTGTGGTTACAAGCGCCGTGTTTGGTAAGCCGCTTGTCCGACTCAACTTTGAACAACTCAAGAAAGAAGCGAATCTCCGCTTTAGCCTAGTGCGAATTCGGGAGAATGCGGAAGCGATCGCTTTTTACCGGGGGGAGGAGCAGGAGTCGAATCAGGTCAAGCACCGATTTTTGGATGTGTTTGAGAATGTCAAACGGCTGCTGGTTTGGGAGTTGAACTTGAATGTTCTGACGAATGCTTATGAGTTTATCCCCTTCGTCTTGCCTGCCCTGGTTGTCGCACCCGCGATTTTTGCTGGAGAAATGGAGGTGGGTAAAGTTTCTGAAGCACAGGGAGCTTTTGTCCGAGTCTTCTTCTCGCTCAATGTTGTCGTTGCCCGCTTCCAGCAATTGACCACTTTTGGAGCTGGAATTAACCGTCTCTATACCTTTGCCCAGTTTTTAGAACAGACAGAGGCAACCCAGGCATCCGACGAGCAACCAAGGATTGAGACGGTTGAGGCAGATCGGCTGGCAGTCGAACACCTCAGTCTGCAAACTCCCAATTATCAGCGGACGTTGGTGGAGGATTTGTCGGTGGAGTTAGCTGCTGGACAGGGGCTTTTGGTGATGGGGCCGAGTGGTTGCGGCAAGAGTTCACTGCTAAGAGCGATCGCAGGATTGTGGGATTCTGGTGAGGGTGCGATCGTTCGTCCTGAATCCGACCAGATTCTATTTTTGCCCCAGCGTCCTTACATGGTGCTGGGTACCCTTCGCGATCAACTGCTCTATCCCAACACCCACCTTGAGGTTGACGACGAACACTTGAAGCAAGTTCTGGAGCAGGTGAACTTAGCGGGTTTAGATGAACGGTTTGGCGGCTTTGATGCCGAACAGGATTGGGCAGATGTCCTCTCGCTGGGTGAACAACAACGGTTGACCTTCGCCCGGTTGCTGCTGAACAAACCTAATTACGCCATTTTGGACGAAGCGACTAGCGCGTTAGATCTGGGCAATGAAGAACGGTTATATCAACATTTGCAGGAGAAAGGGACTACTTTTTTGAGTGTGGGACATCGCGCTACATTGGCAAATTACCATCAGTCTTTGCTGGAACTCTCCCAGGACAAAACCTGGCAGATTAAACAACCTCTAGCTCTTGTCGAAGAACAACCGGAGTCCCCGCAAGGGACTCAAGTCCCTTGCTAATAGCTCAAGTCCTCTTGCATAGGACTGCAACCTGCTCAGCCAGTCCGTTTCAACGGACTTTGGCTATGAGACAGGGGTTTGAACCCCTGGCGGGATAACAACGGAGAAATCAGCCATTGGAGGTTTTGTCAAGATGTCTACTGAATACCCTAATCACTGATGCAGCTAACAAATGCCGATTTTAAGGAAAAAGAGCGACACCTGTGCGATGCGATTGCAAATGCTGATGAATAGACTTTTAGCAACAGTTGAAATCTCTCATCTGTTGTCAGAATTGCTTAAAATAGCCTTTGGTTGATTCGTATCAAACAGAGAAGCAGACAACAGAATAACCGGACTGTCAGTTGTCACCCGTTTAGTACGGAGTGCCGTCTTTGTGAACAAATTTCCACAAGCCATCCTCCAGCAGGGCTTTGAGGTCATCATCGGGATAGCTTCCTTCATCTCCCGGTGTCCTGTCCCCGATTTCGAGGTACAGGACATCCTCTGAGGTTTCGTTGATCAAATGGTGCCCGTTGTCAGTGCCAGCCTTGAAGCCCGCACACATGCCCGGAGAGAGTTGTGTACGACCTTCGTCCGTGTGTAGCGTTGGGTGTCCCTGCAAAATGTAGATGAACTCGTCTTGTTTGGTGTGGGCGTGACGAAGGGCGGAAACGGCATTGGGAGCCAAGCGTGTGAGGTTGACGCCAAAGTTCGTGAGGCCAAACAGGTCACCAAGTGGTCGCTTTTCTCTGCCCACCATGCGCGACGCGAACGGTTCAGGATAGTTCGAGGGTTTGGTTCTTGCCGGGGCGTCCGATGCATTGATGGCGATCGATATGGCTCTTTCTGACATAGGAACTCGTGAGGCGGGATGATGAGGGCTAACTATGTATTCAACCTCACATTGGCTAGTTAAGCACCTATCTTTTCAAAGATTATCCGTCATATTCAATAGACTTATCCGAGATGAAAAGTGAGCGTTAATTCTAAATTAAATCGTTTCAAAAATTATTTTGAATCAACAAGTAAACTAAAGTAGTAGCTCTGGATTATTAAATAGATTACGCATTATATGCTAATTTCAAAGATTCAGATATTCAACTATAAATCATTCCATGATTCTGGTTGGATAGACTTTCGACCGGGAATAAACATTATCACAGGTCAGAATAGTGCAGGAAAGACAGCTTTACTCGAAGCTTTGGCACTAGATTTTCAAAATATACCTCATAAAAGCATTAGGACATTACCTACACCGTCTTTTCCATTACATCCTCAGTCTAAGGTCAACTTCTCAGTAAACCTTACAGAGCAAGAAGTGAAAGAAATAGTGGCACAAATTCCAAAGCCCTACTTTATACCTCATCCTATTTCAGATCCACTTGAAGCAATCCAACTATTTCAAAATTGGTTAGATAATCCAAATTTACAAACATACAGCTCGGCTATTGAAGGTGACTCAACTTTAATTGTTAATGATTCCAATCAAGGATTAACTATGGGTTTGTATGAAACAATTCCAGTAGTTTCTGGGGTCTGCAATCATATTCAACTTCTAGAGGATGTAAATGAGCGATTAACAACATCATCCTATTCAATGGGTGATAAAAGCGTAAATGAAGGCGTTTTTGGTCATTTTTTTAGAATTGTCCGAAAGCGAATTTACAGGTTTTTTGCTGAACGTCTGAATGTTGGTAGTTGCGGCAGAAGATTTAACTCAGAGCTTGAACCTAACGCATCTAATCTACCTGAGGTACTCGGCATACTGCAAGGCGAGAATCCAGAATTATTTAATCTCTTTAATCGTTATGTTTCTATAGTATTTCCCCAAATTAAACGAGTTACTGTTTCACAAGCATCAAATATTGAAATCAAGGTTTGGTATGTCGATCCTTCAACATACAGAAACGATTTATCGTTTCCATTGTCTGCTTGTGGTACTGGCATTGGTCAAGTTTTATCTATCTTATATGTTGTACTTACTGCACATAGCCCAAGAGTAGTGATTATTGATGAACCTCAATCTTTTTTACATCCTGGAGCAGCTAAAAAACTTATAGAAATTCTTAGAGAAATAGGTAAGAGCGGAAGCTTTCCACAACATCAATATATTGTTTCTACTCATTCCCCAACTATAATTGCTTCTGCCGAGCCTACCTCTATTGTAATGCTGCGATATATAGAAAGTTGTGAAACAGCACTCTCTGTAATGAATTCCGAAGATACACGAGAGTTAAGATTCCTTCTAGACGAAGTTGGAGTTAGACTGTCTGATGTATTTGGAATGGATAACATACTTTGGGTTGAAGGACCAACTGAAGAAAAATGTTACCCATTAATTATCAAGGAAATTCTCAATAAACCGCTTAGGGGAATTCAAGTTCTTGCAGTTAAGAGTATAGGTAATTTGGAAGGAAAACGCGCACGCGTTATTTTTGATGTTTACGATAAGCTCAGTGGCAGTCAAAACTTATTTCCTCCAGCAGTAGGCTTTTTATTTGATCGAGAACTTCGTACCGCACCAGAAATGGACGAGTTGCGGAAACGAAGTTCAAATCCGGTTAAGTTTTTACCTCGACGTATGTATGAAAATTACTTACTGCATTCTGAAGCTATAGCAAATGTTCTCAATAACCTGGATGAATATCGAGAGAACCTTATTACCGCTTCAGATGTTAATGTACTTTTGAACGAGGCAAGACAGGAAAAATCTTACTTTCCTAAAAATGTTTCAAATAACAACCTTTTAGATTGCCATTGGGTAGATATACATATTGATGCGGCAAGAGTCTTGAAAGATATATTTTCAAAATTATCTGAAAGCAGGGTAGAATTTTCAAAAACTAGAGATTCTGTAAAACTCACGGAATGGCTGATTAAGAATAAGCCTGAATCCTTAGAAGAAATCTCTAAGCTTTTAGATGAAGTACTTCCTGAGACTTAAAAAGGGGTACAGACAGTAAGCGATCGCACGCCGAGGTTCACTCCACTCAGCCAGTGATTTAAACTCTGGGAGAAGCTTTCAACCCGGCATAGAATAGCGAATAGTGTAATTATTGCGTGGCTCTCGCTGTGGCAACGATCGCGATTGAAATTCCAGACGACCTCTCAGAACAACTCACTCAATTAGGCGATCGCTTGCCAGAATTATTGCGACGGTGCGTTCAGCAAGCTATCCTTCCGGCTCACGTTTACCGCTACATTCTGGACTTTCTGAAGTGCATGAGTTCCCCGTCTTACGGCTCGTGAGCATTGACTAGCAATTGTTGGCGTGCCATGACTTGGTCACGCAGTGATAGCAGATATTTGTCCTTAATCCCGACAGAAAGCAAGCCATTAACAGTTTGCATCAGATAATCAGCGCAAGAACCGAGGTGTCCACTTGCTGTCGCAATGCTGTTAACAGTGGTTTCTTGCGACAACTCACCAGCATACCTCCGATGCTGACGGTTAATCACGAACGTTATTGCCTTAAACCCTTGCTTCCCATCTTCTACTTTCACCCAGCGGGGAACATAGGAACCAACAATCATTTCTCGTCGCCAAACCAGCGGCAATTCAGAAGATACATCCGCTGCCGCAATCCGGAAAGCAATGCCACGACAGCTACCACCGCGATCCAGACCCAGCACTAATCCAGGATTCTCTGGAGTGCCACGACCAGCAGGTACCCACAAGCAGAACCGTCGATGGAACCCGTAAATCATGCCCATACGACGCTCAACAAATGTGAAGACAGGGTTCCAGATCAGTGAGCCATAGGCAAACAGCCAGACATCTGAATCCGGTTGTTGTTGTTGCAACGTGTTAGACAGCGATGCTTGTAACTCGGCTTCACTGAGGAAAGATACAGTCGGGTTAGACTGCACGATCATCTCCTGCAAACGTCCTTTTTCAAGATCAGCTCGGGTTAATGACATGAATTAGCCTGGTATATGGACTTCCGGTGCGACTGCCAAGAAAAGGAATAATTCTCTGCAATTCTTAAATCAGGGACACGCACTTACCAAGGCAGCACCTCACCATTAGCGTGCCAAAAAGTACCTGTATTCTCCAGCGTCAACTCATCAATCCGAGCCAACAACCCCTTCACCGACTCCTCCGGTGTAATGCCACCAGAGGTAAAGTTCGTCATGCGGGTTTGAACTAACCCTGGATGCAGAATTGCCACTGCAATCCCACGCGGTTTGAGATCGAGAGATAGCGACTTGCCTGCCATCGACAACGCCACCTTCGACATCCGGTAGCCATAGGAACTGCCAGAGGTATTATCTGCAATTGAACCCATGCGACTCGTCATCAGTGCAATCTTGGAACCCGCTTTCAGGTTGGGAAGGAATGCATGGGTTACCCGTAAGGCACCGAGGGCATTGACCTCAAACTGTTCGCGAATACTGTCAAAATCCAAGTCTTCCAACGTTACACGCTTTACTATTCCCGCATTATTAATCAGAACATCGATCGCAGTATTACCTAGGCGATCGCGTAAGTCTGCAACGGAAGCATCCGAGGTAATATCCACCCCCTCCTCTACCTGCACGCCCAAATCCCTCAAGTCTTGGGTAGCAGTGCGACAGACGGCGATCGCCGTATCTCCCCGTTCTTTGATTTGGCGGCAGTATTCGTAACCAATCCCGCGATTTGTCCCTGTAATCAGATAAGTTGCCATCAGATTGCCTCAGTTCAGCCTTCGATTTCTTTGGGTACTTTATCAATTTTTCCTGATGCAGCCATAACGATGACGGATAAAGAAAAAGTAGATGCACCCTGATGTTACCCCCAGCGTTCGCGCTGGGGGTTTTTTATTGAATGTGTAAAAAACTGCATTAATACATCTCGTATTTCAACAAAGTACAAGGTATAGAACCGTTATAAACAGGCATACGACGAGCCGCTTTCAATCCTACCCGCTTTGCCAATTCCTTATTTCCCGTTAAAACAAACGCTGTCCAACCTTTAAAACGTTGCTTGAAAACATCACCTAACAGCTTATAAAAATCACCGAGTTCTGCCGCATCCCCCAGACGTTCTCCATAGGGCGGATTGCAAATAATCACACCCCTATCGGCTGGTGTTTCTACGTCTTTGAGGTCAGTTTGAGTAAACTTTACCTGGTCTGAAATACGACATTGTTGTGCATTAATTCGAGCTTGAGCGAGAATATCAGGGTCTTTATCGCTCCCTATAATTGGTGCTTTGAGTTGAGGGATTTGACTCTCTTCCGCCTCATCCAGCAACCGCGTCCAAAGTTGTTCGTCAAAATCATGCCATTTCTCAAAAGCAAACTCAGGACGAAACAATCCGGGGGCAATATTTAAGGCTTTTAAACTCGCTTCTAAAGGTAAAGTTCCAGAACCACACAATGGGTCTAAAAATGGCAGATTTGGCTCCCACTCCGCCATATCTAAAAGCGCTGCGGCTAACGTTTCCTTAAGAGGTGCAAGCCCCATTGCTGGTCGATATCCCCGTCGATGCAAACTGGCACCGGAACTATCTAAACTTAAAATACAACGGTCTTGATAGATATGGACGTTAATCAGTAAATCAGGATTTTCGGTATCAACGCTAGACCGCTGACCAAATTGGCGACGTTGTTGGTCGATAATGGCATTTTTAACTTGTAAAGCGGTGAAGTGGGTGTGATTCAGTTGGCGATTGCCTCCTGTTGCATTCACGGCGAGGGTATTGTGAGGCTGGATGTATTGCTGCCAATCGATTTTTTGCACCTCTGTGTAAAGGCGATCGGCATTAGGACAGGGGAATTCTCGTAGCGTAACGAGTACCCGAAAAACGGTTCTCGCCCAGAGATTTACTTGGTATAGTAAGGTGCGATCGCCCCTAAAATGTACCCCAGTAAAATCAGGACGAACTTCTTTTGCACCCAATCGCTCTAACTCTTGGGCAGTAATTGACTCTAAGCCACGAGCAACCGTAGCAAAATATTGGCTCATTCGCCTCCTTTGTTGTGCTTAGGCTACGCTTCAAAGCCTGTAAATGTTCTCAGTCATTATTAATAGTTAGCCCTCTTTAAGTTTTACAATAAATGGGCGCAGTTTTTAATTTTAAGTGAAATCACTCATGTCAGATTCGCTAAAACTTCCTAAAAAATTTATGCTCCTCGGCTCAGGCGAACTGGGCAAAGAATTTGTCATTGCAGCTCAACGGCTGGGTAATTATATCATTGCCGTTGACCGCTATGAGAATGCGCCAGCGATGCAAGTGGCGGATTGCTCAGAAGTCATTTCTATGCTAAGTGCAGATGATTTGGAACGAGTTGTTACTAAACATCAGCCTGATTTCATTATTCCAGAAATTGAAGCGATTAGAACTGAGAAATTAGTGGAATTTGAGCAGCGAGGAATAACGGTAATTCCTACAGCGATGGCAACCAATTATACGATGAACCGTGACCGAATTCGAGAACTGGCTCATCAACAGTTAGGCATCCGAACCGCTAACTATACTTATGCGACAAACTTAAATGAGTTTATTGAAGTTTCTCAAACAATTGGTTTTCCAAATGTGGTTAAACCTGTGATGTCTTCCTCGGGAAAAGGACAATCGGTGGTTAACTCTTTCGAGGAAGTAGAACAGGCTTGGAATTACGCGATCGCAGGCTCTAGGGGAGATACAAAAAAAATTATTGTTGAAGAATTCATCAACTTTGAGATAGAAATTACCTTATTAACCATTAAACAGTGGAATGCACCGACTATTTTTTGCCCAGCGATTGGGCATCGTCAAGAACGAGGGGATTATCAAGAATCGTGGCAACCGGCAGCAATTTCTGAACAACAGGTGAGAGAAGCAGAGGCGATCGCCCAAAAAGTAACCGATGCTTTAGGCGGTGCTGGAATTTTCGGCGTGGAGTTTTTTGTTACCAAGGATGAAGTGATTTTTTCCGAGCTTTCACCCCGACCTCATGATACGGGAATGGTCACTTTAATTTCTCAAAATCTGAATGAATTTGAGCTACATTTGAGAGCGGTTTTAGGGTTGCCAATTCCTAAAATAGAACAACTAGGCGCTTCAGCGAGTACTGTTATTTTAGCTCAAGATAATTCTGATTCAATCTTTTTTGCAGGCGTCGCGGAAGCCTTATCTGAACCCGATGTCGATTTGAGATTATTTGGCAAACCCGATTCACGTCCTTTCCGGAGGATGGGTGTCGCTTTAGCCAAGGGAAAAGATACTCAGGACGCTAGGGAAAAAGCGCTGAGAGTTGCCAGCCAGATTCAGCTTATTCATCAATGAGAAGACCGAGCAACGTTCTATAATTACTGAATAATTTCTCACGCTTAGAGCCGTTGCTCGATTAGTACAGCGCGGCGGAATAAAGCTACCCTTCAAAATCCCTGAAATGCTGACAGTATAAGCATTTTGACTTTTGAATTTTGAATTTTGAATTCCGCGAAGCGGTACAGTTTGTTCAGTGCGATCGCTCTTAGTCGCCTAGGGTGGACAGTGCAGACAAGCGTTATTGATAGCGGCTGAAGCTGTCCCGCCAACTGCCCACCCTACATAAATGCAGCTAAGTTGTAAGTTTATGTTTAAAATATTATTTAAGAAGAACTAGTAAAAGGAACTCGCTATTTCCAAATTTTCATCTCTTTGGAGAAAATATAACCTCAGGAGAAGACTTGAATGGACAGTTTACTGATTGATTCTAGCGGCGGAAATCTAGCCCTATTGCTGTCTTTAGTCCTTTTTCTATGTCTAATGCTAACGGTAGGATTTGCCACGCGCAATTTAGAAAATGCGATCATTTTTACCATCCTCGCTAGCACCCCATTACTTTTGTGGTCTGTAATGTCACATCTCCCGTAGTAATATGAATATACATAACAAGAACTCCTAGCTGGCATGAAGCCTTGACAATTAGGAATCCAGGGCGGATCAACCTAGTTCATCGCCAGAGTCTAAGAGTTTCGCCCTCTACGAAGATAGAGCGAGTCGGGTTGAACCCCAGATTTTCAGTTTGCGGATGATGAGGTACCTTGAGTTTATTGGTATCTATTCCTAAATTGATGTCTACTGGTTTTCTTCCATCCGAAATTGCTCAGTTAACCGAATCTACTTCTATTGCTCTTGCTCAAAGTATTGAGCAAATTCCGATTACAACTCCCCTGAGTGAACAGCCGATTTTAACGACTTATGTGCGTCAGGGTAGTGGCGGCACTCCCATTGTGTTGTTACATGGCTTTGATAGTTCGCTGTTCGAGTTTCGGCGTCTGATACCTTTGTTGGCGGCTGAGAATGAGACATGGGCTGTTGATTTGTTAGGCTTTGGTTTTACGGAACGCTTGCTAGGTATTCCCTTTAGTCCGGCGGCTATTAAAACCCATCTCTACTACTTTTGGAAAACACTGATTAATCAGCCAATGATTTTGGTCGGTGCCTCGATGGGAGGAGCCGCTGCTATTGATTTCACGCTCTCTTATCCGCAATTGGTTAAGCAGTTAGTTTTAATTGATACCGCTGGATATAAAGCCCCTCCGAACATTGGTAAGTTGCTGTTTCCGCCCATTAGCTCTTTGGCAACAAGATTTTTAAGTAGCCCAAAAGTTCGGCAACAAATTAGTACTAAGGCTTACTTCAACAAAAGCTTGGCTTCATTAGATGCCCAATTGTGTGCCGCCTTACATCTCAAATCACAAGGTTGGCACGACGCTTTGATTGCTTTTACGAAAAGTGGAGGCTATGTCTCGTTTGGGGAAAAACTTTCACACATTAAACAGCCAACCCTAATTTTATGGGGAGAATCGGATCGCATTTTGGGGACGGCGGATGCCTACAAATTTAAGGAAGCGATCGCACATTCTCAACTCATTTGGCTCGAAAATTGTGGACATGTCTCTCACCTCGAACAGCCCCAGAAGACAGCACAGCATATCCTAGAATTTCGGGATGAGCCGAACAACATCTAAAACAATTAACTTGAGAAGCTTACGGTCAACTGCCATGCCTTCGGCAACCCTCGCTGACTGTATACACCAAATTTCTGCCATTGCCACCCATCTTCAGCAGATTCCCAAAGAAGCGGCAGCCTTAGAGTTACAACAATGCCTGGAAATTTTGAAACGTGCTGAAATAACCCTGCATAAACGTGAACAAGAGTTCCGCGCCTTGGTAGAAAACTTATCCGATCCTGTGGCTCGACTCGATCGCGAAAGTCGTATTCTCTATATAAATCCCGTTGTAGCTAATATAACAGGATTACTTCCCGAACATTTTATTGGGAAAACGTCTCGTGAATTAGAAATGCGAGAAGATTGCGTTCGGTTGTGGGAAGCCGCAATTCAGCAAGTTTTTGAGACGAAACAAGAAGTGAGCATTGAGTTTGAATACGCTGGTATTCAGGGTATTGCTTACTTCCAAACTCGCTACGTTCCCGAATTGAACCTCGTTGGGGAAGTCGAAGCAGTATTAGCAATCTCTCGCGAGATCACTGAATTAAAGCAGACGCAAGCCCAGTTGCAAGAAACGCATAACTTGTTAGAAGCCGTGCTAGGCGAACGCGAACAAGCCGAGCAACACCTCCGTTTTCAGGCGCGCCTGTTGGATACCGTAATTTAGTTCTCATGGATAGTTTTCTGCTGGGGGAAATCGATGGCATCGAAGCATTCATCCTTAGGAATGACTCTAGTTCAAGGATTAGTAGAACAGCTAGAGGGTTCGCTGGAGCTTGATCGGAGTCAAGGAACCGAATTTAGAATTACCTTTCCAGGAAATGTAGCCTAATTTTCTCCCAGCATTTCCCAATTATTCCCTTAACCAAAGCTTACTCGCTGTTTAACACTTGGTTGTTAGCCTAACTAGCGCACCTCTAGTTACAACAGCCAAGCCCATGAATTTTTATCACCATTTCTGCTGGGGCATGATTTTAATACTCAGTAGTTTCGTCTCTACCATCTCCATTGCCTCCGCTGAATCGGTAGAGCGTAACTTTATCCTTAATTCTGAGGGCAGTCAATCCTTTGATATCCTCGTGCAACAAGCTCAAGATTTGGCACAAAGCTCAATAGAGCAGGAATTTATCGAGAATCCTGAAGTGAGTGAAGTCTCTATTCTCATTTTAGGAGAACACCAGGGACAGATCGTTCCACTGCTGCGATCGCAAGTTTCTCGCTCTGGATGGCAACAATACTCTAGGATATATCGATGGACTCGATATTTTGCCAACAATTCTAGAGTACTACTTGGCTTTAATCAACCTTCCGCTCCCCCTACCTCTCAAATCGATCCAGCACAGGAGCGTAGAAGGAGAAGAGAAAACGATCCGGCTTTTAGAGATGACTAACTCAAGTCTGAACTGTAAAGGATGAAGGATGAAAAACAATTTTAGCACTGTGTAAAAGATAAAAAACTCAAAAATTCATCCTTTTCATTTTTTCAAGATATTTTTAAAAAAAACATACACCTTGTCCAGGTTGACCAAAAATAAACCGTTAAGGTAACATTAATAAATAAATATTGACAATTAAACTTAAGATTACCCGTTCTTAATTTTGTAAGAGTAGGATTTTAAAATTGTTTGGAACTCATCTCTACCTTAGTTCTGCCGACATGATGTTTCAAGACTTGTAATTCTTGCGATCCTAAACAAGAGAGAGAATTCGATGTCCAAAATTACTCGGAGGCAGCTCCTTATTTTTTTTGGAGCCAGTGCTGGTGCTGCCGTTCTAGCCCCTGCTTTAGAAGATAAACTTTTCGGTAGCCATCTTAATGTTGCCGAAGCGACTCAGCCTCTGAAATTTACCCCCGTCCGTTTACCACATCCTCTACCCATTTACCAACAGCAGGCAAGTTACCTGCCAACAGCAATTGGGCAGGGAACGGTATTAAATCCATCCAGCGATGCTCGATTAGGCCAGTACAATATCGTCGATGATGTTGTTGTGCCACCGGAATATGAACGTTATGTAATTGTGCGCTGGGGCGATCGGGTTTTCCCGAACCAGGAAGAATACTTTGGCTACAACTGCGACTATACCGGTTTTGTTCCTATTAATGGGAACAACTCCAATGATGGCTATCTTTGGGTGAATCATGAATACATTTCCTACCCCTTTTCTAAACTCGCCCCAGAGGCTCCCGATGATGTCGCTGAATTTTCTGAAAGCTACCCCTTGGTAATTGGGCAAACCTTATCGAATGACAAAGCAAGTATTCAACTTTTAGGCGAATTTTATTACAATCAGGGCGGTTCCATTGTTCGCATCTCCCGCTCAGGCCAGGGTGCAAAATTTGCCGTTGTCAGCGATTCCAAGAATCGACGCATCCATGGACTTTCCGGTTTAGGGATTAACAGCCAGCGTTCCGATCCGTACAAAACTGTCACCTCTTGGGGTTCCAAAAGCTATCAGAAAGGAGACCAAAACTACCTCATTGGTACCGGCCCCGCCGCAACCCAAGTGTTTACCAAATCTACTGATGGATTGGGCGATAAAATTATTGGCACGGCTTACAACTGTTCCGGTGGGACAACGCCTTGGGGAAGAATTTTGTCGGCTGAAGAGAACTTCCAAGGCAGTGCACTCTTTTTCATGGGGGTAACGGAACCTGTAAAGCCTGATGGCACTCAGACAGGCTACATTGCCGGGACTTCAGGGGAAAAGTTTGGCTTAGTTGGGGAAAAATACGGCTGGATGGTAGAAATTGACCCCGCCGATCCCAATTACCGCCCTCGCAAACACACCGCCTTGGGTCGTTTTCGCCATGAAAACATTGCCATGCGAGTGGAAGCGGGGAAAAAATTAATTGCTTACATGGGTGATGATCGACGAGGGGGTCATACTTGGAAATTTGTCAGTAAAGGTACTGTATCTTCGCCCACCGACAAAAACAACAGTGCCTTATTTGAGGACGGAACGCTCTACGTTGCCCGCTACAACTCAGATGGTACAGGCCGGTGGATTCCCCTCTCGTTAAATACGGCAACCGACCCCATTGCGCCATCGACGCTTGCCTCTGTGGAAATTTCCAAATTGGGTAAAGCAACGAGAAATGGTCTGCTGCCACTCCCCAAGCGTAACGGTATTGCCGGACAAACCTCCAATGGGGGTTCGTTTAACGTCGATACCACCAACGAAGCTACCGCTTTATCCGGTTACAAAGGCAAGAAGCTGTCCGATTTTTACACCAGCCAAGGGGCAGTGTTAGTGGATGCCTTCTTAGCGGCTAATCTCGTGGGGGGAACACCGACAGCTCGTCCTGAGGATATTGAAGTTCATCCCCGCACTAAGGAAGTCTTCATCGCCTACACTGATGGTGCTCCTGGTAGTGATGGCTACCCCGATTCTCGAATCTTTGTAGTATCTAAGTACAGCAATGCTGTTAACGCCCCACAACCGTCGGGAGAACTGTTCAAGATTATTGAAAACAGCCCCGATTGTACAACAGGGACGACTTTTCGCTGGCAGCGACTGGCTAAAGGTGGGGAAGCCGGAGCCGAACCCGGAGATGGTTTTGCTAATGTGGATAACCTAGCGTTTGATAGCCAAGGTAATGTCTGGGGCGTAACTGATATGTCCACTAGCGCCCACAATGGCTTTAGTACCGGAGCGAATCCGAGTCAAAGACCGATAGACCATCGAGTCGTGGGCGCTACATCGACAGTGACTACCGATTCTAATTTAAATGTTCAGACGTCTGACCTAATTGGAGTTTTTGGCAATAACTGGCTGTTCTTTATTCCCACCCGTGGGCCGAATGCGGGAAGAATTGTACCCTTTGCTTATGGGCCACCCCGTTGCGAGATGACTGGGCCAACCTTCATCGGGGATACGCTCATCCTCGCGGTGCAGCATCCCAGTGAAGATTGTCCGTTCAACCCTCAGCAAACTCTGAGCCGCACGATCGAGATGCTGGATTTGAATGGCAGTTTGTTTAACCAGACACGCACGGTGCCTCGTGGCAGTAACTGGCCTAGTAATATCGAGGGCAATCCTCAGGGAGCACCACGTCCTTCAGTGATTGGTATTCGCCCCAAGGACTCGAAAGGTCAGTTTGTCTAAGCGAGGGCGATCGCAACCACTTCTATCGCAGTTTTCATTCGGGTTCAAGAGCAGTTTTTGTCGGGCACGATAATATCGTGCCCCTACCTGTTCGGTATCTACAAGTGAGTTGTGCTATCAGGCATTATGGCTCCCTGAAGGTTAGCTTTGTTCAGGTTGGTACCTCGGAGATTAGCACCTCTCAGGTCAGCTCTTTCTAAATTAGCTTGGCTGAGGTTGGCTCCTCGGAGGTTAGCGCCTCTCAAGTCAGCTTCGCACAGGTTGGCTCGGTTGAGATTAGCCCATCTCAAATCAACCCGCTCTAGGTCAGCTTCCCGCAGATTTGCTCTAGAGAGGTAAGCTCCACTCAGGTGAGCCTCACTCAGGTTCGCTTTCTGGAGATCACTCTTGTAAAGGTAAGCCCCGATGAGTTCGGCTTCGTGGAGGTTTGCATTACTCAGATTCGTATGACTGAGGTTAGCCTCCACAAGTTTAGCCTCGCTGAGGTTCGTTCTTAATAGCTGTGCCCCACTCAAATCAGCTCCATTGAGGTTAACCCGTCTCAGGTTAGTCCCAATCAGATTGGCATCACTGAGATCGACGCCTTTAAGGTTAGCTCCGTAAAGGTCTGCCCCAATTAGGTTAGCACCCGTGAGTTCAGCATGACTGAGGTCAGCACTGATCAGGGTTGTATCGATGAGGCAAGCTTCGACGAGGTTTGCCTCGTTGAGGGATGCATGGGAAAGGTTAGCCTGACTCAGGTTAGCACCTGTGAGGTTCGCTGCAATCAGGAGAGTATGATCCAGCAGTGCTTTTCTCAGGTTAGTCCCTTGCAGGTGAGCACCTCTGAGGTTAACGCCAATCAGGTTCGCTTCGCTCAAGTCGGGTTCTAATTGTGGGTTGAGAGTTCTCCACTTAATCCATCCAACGGCACCCTGAGCGAGAAACGCTAGATGCTCTGCATTTGCCATCTCTAGGTTTGGTAAAAAACTAAATTTAACGAGTCACTCTAACCATCATGCCTGTGAATCGGCGTGGTGTTGAGGGGTGGTTTGTTGGGTGAATCCCTAAAACGGCGATCGCTTAGAGTCAGGTGCGATCGCTATTGTGATTTTCCACTGTCAGGGTGAGCGCGTCCAACCACATTTTCCAACGCCACCAACACAGCCTGAGACGCGGCTAAAATATCCCGTTCGGCTCCCCCTAAGTAGAGGCGTCCGAAGATACCCACCGGGAGAATTTCCAGGATGTTAATGAAGGCTGCTTTCTCAGCTTCGTTCGCGGCGAGAGCCGCATAGGCAGCCGGCTGAACTTCCAAGACATATAACGTTTGTCCTGCTAAGAGGAGTTGTCCCTTGCGAGTGCGATTGATCAGTTGGGTGTGGTGGGCATCAATATTGCGGATAATTTGACTGGAAACGACACGGGGTTTAAGACAATCTTGTTCTCGGGCACCCAGCGCCTCCAAAATCGCCTTAGCCGCCGCCCGCGTTTCCCCCTGGAAGCTGGAATGAACTTCTAGAAGTCCAAAAAGTCGTTCGACAACCTGCACCCCCGGACGAACAGAGGTGGATTTCAGGGCGATATCTGTAATCCGGTTAATTTCAATCCCAGGTGCGATTTCAATCCACAGGGATGAATCACCGGGTAAGGGCAAGAACCCTTGTGCCACTGTCCCCATGTAAGCCGCATGTTGGGGCTGTAAGTTGTCTAGAAATACGTAACTACGCAGTTCTATACCCAAAGTTTTTTCTCCGTATATTGGGGATATTAGGGCAAAACAGGGATAACTTACCACTAGAGAGTGCCCGGTGGTTCAGCTAATTCCGAAGAATGGTACTATTTCGGATCTAGTAAAGCGCTATGGCAGTTCCTACCGAGCTCCATGCTCGGACATCCTAGCTAAGGTTTCCCACCTCGGAGTGTATTCTGGAGGTGGGTTTTACTGGGTGCCGTGGCGATCGCTTTTTAGGCGATACGGTGAAGCGAAGCTACCTCGAAAGGGCAGGCGATCGCATTCTCTCCTAGATGACGGCTACCAAGGTTTTAACCCATCTCATATAAGTCTAAGTGTTTTAATATCGATTACTTTTTTAGACTCAAATGTTTCAAAATTAAGTTGGTCGATTCCACAATTCTCTCATCTCTCGGCCTGAGATCAGGTTCAAATCTTTTGCCACTGATATGCTGGATTGTTTCTATGTATCTTACAGCTACTTCTAATTCCTGTTCTGGACTGAGTAATCCTGTCTTACTATCGAATTTCATCCCTCGAACAAACTCTTTAGAATAGGATTTCGGTTTACCTTCCTGAGCAAGTTCAAAGGCACCGGACTCTAAATCCAGTTTCCATCTTCTTGTTGAATCCAGAGTAAAGACTTCATCCATTACCACAATTTCTCCTTTGTGGTTCCGTCCATGTTCTAGTTTGGTATCAACTGGAACCATTCCTTTTTTTCTATCGTGTTCTAAAATAATTCCAAATGCTAGAATCGAATTATTTCGGATTTCCCTATACTCTTGCTCAGTACAGATTCCCTTATCAAATAAGTATTGAGGGCTCACAGATTCATCATTTTTCGCTTTTGTGGAAGGGGTATCCATCAGGTAAGGAAGCTTCCCGTTGGGGCTGAGATTATTGGGTAATTTATGTCCACAAAATTCTCTTTCCCCAGATAACCAATGTTGATAGAGAGAGGTTGAAGTGCTACTCTCTGCCATATAAAGTCTGAGTACGTTTTCAAATTGAATTGGGGCTAAATTTTCGGCTGCAATGACTGTTGAAGTGGGCGTTAAGTCGGGAATTTCAAATTGAGAACTCCCCAATATTCCCTTAACCAGCTCTAACATGAGATGATGATTTAATGCTAAAACTTGGTCTTTAAAGGGTATCGTTCCTCTGTGTTGGTCATGGGTGGAAACTCGATTTGACCGATACATCAATCGAATGGGTATTCCCTCATTGGTTTTTAGGGTATCTCCATAAACACAATTGGAAACTTTGCCTTCATAAATTTGGCAACCTTTCAGTTCTGGGATTTCTCCATCATTGATGAGTTCTTTTATCGTTCGGCCTTCATTGACCTGAGTTCCATAATCTTTCACTAATGCTTCAATTTCTTGTCTATCCATTAATGCCATTTTCTTTTCTCAAACAATGCCTAATTCTGCTCAAGAGTAGGGGTTAACTCCTGGCAATCGTCCCAGCCTCTCACCCCCCTAATTCCTCCTCACTAAAGCTCCGGTTGCCAAGGCGGACTTGAGAGCTGTAGCTTAAGCAATTGTATCCTGATCTAAGCGGTCTTCTATTGCTTTAATCAAGTCCTGAAATTCTAATTGGCTGTGAATATCCGGTGTTAGGGTATTCATATCTTTCAGAAGGTTAGTGAGTTCGGCAATGGTGTTGCGGATTTCGGTATATTGGTCAATTTCTTCGCGAAATCCTTGCAAATTCGCTGCACCAACTCCTCTCATCGCTTCATCTAATTCTTTAATTTCATTTTCCCAATGCTGAATATATTTAATTCTGGCAACGGGCTTATAAATTTGGGCGTCGGCTAGGACAATGGGGAAAATGCGATCGCGGATTTCTCCATTTTTCGCCACTTGCACCAGTTCAAACATGCAGTTGGGAGATTTTAAATACTTGTCGCTAATCACAGCAATCACGCATTTGCCGCGTCCAATTCGTTCCATGAAGTCTTTGATGAGTCCTTTGTAACCTAAATCACGTTTGTCCCGGATGATTGTGATGCCTTTTTCCTGTAACGTGCGATCGAGGTTATTTACATATTCCTCATTCTCCCCACCCCAAGCATAGGATATAAAGATTTCTTGGTCGAATTTAGGTTCTGATGAACGATTCATGGATTCGGCTCTCTCCTGTTGCAGTTCCCGTTGCAGTGGTAAGTCTCGTGGGTTAATTTCCCGTTCTACTCCAAGAGGTTGCAGGTTGACATCATCGATTAGCCTACGGACATCTACCATTTCATAGCTATTTTCGCACTCAATTTTGTATTTACCGGCATCCAAGCGCTTGCGGAGTCTGTCCAGAGGGTAGGAATGAGGCGTCTGGCTTCCTTGGCAATCTTCGCAGTTACAAGGAACAAAGGTTTGATATTTCAAACGTTCGTAAGAGTTGTGGATTTTTTCCAATTCGTGGGTGATGACGGCGAGGAGTTCTTTCTTGCGAATTCCGGTTACACGAATTTTAATTTCTTTTTGATTGTATTGTTCGATGACTTCGGCACGGGTTTGGTCTTTGTTGAGAATAACCCCACTGCGCCAAACGAGTTTTTGTTGTTCAATCCAAGGGTGGGTTTCTACGATGAAGCGAGTGAGAATACCCTTGGGCATGAACTCGTAGTTGTAGCGCAAGATTAGGCTGTTGGTGTCGTACCAGGTGTAGCTGGGTTGGTTGAAATCGAGCAGTTGAGGGGCAATGTAGGTGTCAGGACGATTGGGAATTGCATAGCAAAGTTTGAACTGCATCATCAGTTTGAGCAGTTCATCTAGCATCTCGGCATATTCAATGTCTTGCCAAATATCTTTGAGATCATCTTGGGTAAAACAGCCGAGATTTTTCTTGACGGTTTCATTGTCTAAAACTTGGTAGACGGCAGCCGTCCCCCATTCGGGTTTGAGAATAACCCAGTGTTTAAGAGTAGAATCGTCTTGAAAGTGAAGGCAAACGCCGAGGTCGTGGAGATAGCGACTCAGCATTAGCATATCTTGACGGTCAGTTAATTGATTCAGTCGGCAAAGTTGGCGGTATTCTTGGACGGTAATGTAATTACGGGAATCGTTTTCTAATGCCGAACGAACTCTCACCCAAAGTTTGGGTAAGGAGCTGCCGACATGGGGAAGCCTGCTGATATATTGTTGAATCGCATCTTTAATTTCGGGTAAACCGCGATTGGTGGCTAAGTTGGTTGCTAGGACTTCTTTTAGATTGGTGAATTCTCCGCGCAACTGGCGCTCGTTGACCTGGCACTGACGGTCTTGTTTTTCATTCTTAACGATCACAATGGGGCTATTACCGCTCAAAAGTTCGACAACTTTGAGCCACCAGTAAAAGTCGGTGTTTTCTTGGCGAGTATCTACAACTAAGACATAGAGAGAACGTTCGGTGAGGAAAAATTGGTGGGTTTGGTGGTAGATTTCTTGACCGCCAAAGTCCCAGATATTGACGCGAAAGTTTTGTCCGTCAGGCAGGGGGAAGTCCCAGCGAATGACATCAATGCCTTGGGTGGATTCTTCATCGGACTGGAGTTCGTAGGTTTCGGTTTCGATTTTCTTGGCTAAAGAGGTTTTTCCCGCTCCCCCTTCGCCAACAATCAAGAATTTGGCTTCGTAGAGGGGTTCGGTTTCGGCTGGATCTTGCACCTGGAAATAGAAATCGAGGATTTCCTTGACATCACCCGGTCTTTCCATCAACTCTTTCGGACCCAAAATCTCAGGGGGAATGGGGACAGGGTTGCCCCGAAGATCTAGCCTTTCAAGGTTGGGCAGTTGCTTGATTTGGGGGGGCAGGGCGCTCAGTTGATTGCCTTCGAGGTCGAGCGTTTGCAGCAAGGTGAGTTGTCCAATTTCTCCAGGCAGAGCGCTCAGATGATTCTTGAAGAGCCAGAGTGTTTGTAGCGAGGTGAGTTGTCCAATTTCTCTAGGCAAGGCACTCAGTTGATTGGAGTTGAGGTCGAGCGTTTGCAGCGAGGTGAGTTGTCCAATTTCGGGGAGCAGGGCGCTCAGTTGATTCCTGTGGAGGTAGAGCGATTGCAGGGAGGTGAGTTGGACGATTTCTCCAGGCAGGGCGCTCAGTTGATTGTAGCGGAGGTCGAGCGATTGCAGCGAGGTGAGTTGTCCAATTTCGGGGGGCAGGGCGCTCAGTTGATTGGAGCCGAGGTAGAGCGTTTGCAGCGAGGTGAGTTGGACAATTTCTTCAGGTAGGACGCTCAGTTGATTGGAGCCGAGGTAGAGCGATTGCAGCGAGGTGAGTTGTCCAATTTCTCCCGGCAGGGCGCTCAGTTGATTGCCGCTGAGGTAGAGCGTTTGCAGCGAGGTGAGTTGGACAATTTCTCCCGGCAGGGCGCTCAGTTGATTGCCGCTGAGGTAGAGCGATTGCAGCGAGGTGAGTTGGACAATTTCTCCCGGCAGGGCGCTTAAACGATTGTTAACAACCTGAAGTTCTTCAAGCTGATTGAGCTGTCCAATTTCCGCAGGTAAAGCACTCAGTTTGTTCCCGATGCTACCGACGATATAGCCCTCGTCGTTATACTGATATTTACCGAGAATCAGTTTTTTGAGTTGAGTCAACCTGCCGATCGCAGGCGGTAGCGTCGTTAAGTCATTGCCAGAGAGGTCGAGTTCCGTCACCCCCTCACTCGCCGCCTGTTCAATTACCCGCAGCAGTTCTGCCTCGGTCATCGGCAATTCCTAAACCATCCTTCCATAACTTTAGCCACAAAGATTAAGGTTCAGGTTCCGTCCCCTCAGATGTGGCACCACTCTCAGACAGGAGTTTCAACCCCCGGGCAGATGAGCGATTCCTTGAGCATGAATCAGCCCTACTGGGGAAGGGGAGACATTCAAAGCCTCTCTCCTCCTAGGAGACCGGAGCTTTAGTGAGGAGTTTGGAGAGAGGTCTACCTGTGGTCTATTCATTTGAAAATCGCTCTATACTCAACACCTGGCAACATCGCAGAAACTGAGCCGGAATCTCTGGATGCCCACCCCAATGCAGATGCACATAAGAAGCGTGCACCTGATGCCGTCGCCATCCCTCTGTTGCCGCTTTACCCTCACCTTTTTGGTCATATCCCCGTGTCTCAAACAAGGGTTTCTCAGGCATCGCCGTCAACTGGGAGTGATGAAACTCATGCCCCCAAACCCTTGCCCCTGCCGCTAACAATGGACTGTCTTGCAGAGCCGTTGCCTGCCGATATCCCACAGTCAGACGCTTTCCCATCACTGTTGTTGTGGGCAATACCCCCACCATCGACCAAGACTGCCCCTCAAAATCCCTAATCTGCTCACACAAATACATCAGCCCCCCGCATTCAGCATAAGTTGGCATTCCTGTCAAGATAGCCGTTCGCACTGCCTCACGCGCACGGGTATTTTCAGCCAATTCTTGGGCAAAGACTTCGGGAAAACCGCCGCCCAAGTACAATCCCTGAATATCCGCAGGTAAAGCCGTATCGGTGAGGGGACTCCAAGGCACTAACTCAGCACCCAGTTCTTGCAAAATATCCAGGTTGTCCTGGTAGTAGAAACTAAAAGCGCGATCGCGTGCTACTGCCAGCCTGAGCGGAGATCCGCCTAAATCCCCCATAAATTGGGGGACATTGAATCTAGTTCCCCCCTTAACAAGCCGGAGCTTTAGTGAGGAGGTTAGGGGGGTTAGGAGTTGGGGGGGATCTAAATCTGTGGGGGAAGTCAGCAACGGGAATAGTCGTTCCCAGTCGAAACAACTTTCTGCCAGGTGGGAAAGTCTATCGATCAAGTCATCCAACTGAGCCATCTCAGCCGTAGGCACTAAGCCCAGATGTCGGGCGGGAATCGTAATATTATCCTGACGCCTCATGACTCCTAGTACAGGAATTTGTAAGGGTTCCAAGGCGTCTTTGAGGAGTTCCAAGTGGCGATCGCTCCCCACTCGATTCAACACCACACCCGCTAGCTGTATCCTAGGGTCAAAGGTTTTGTAACCGTGTGTGATCGCAGCCACAGATCGCGACAATCGACTGCAATCCAAAACCAATAGCACAGGCAATTCCAACAACCGCGCCACATGAGCCGTACTCGCCCAATCCTCTCGTCCTGATGCCCCATCAAACAAGCCCATCACCCCTTCAACAAGAGCATAATCCACCCCTTGTACATGACGGGTAAAACAGTCTTGGACGTAATTTTCCGAAGTCAGCACCGGATCTAAATTCCGACAAGGATGCCCGGTAACCTGCTGATGAAACATCGGATCGATGTAATCCGGGCCAACTTTAAACGATTGAACACGATGCTTGTGCCGTGACAAAAACGACAATAGGGCGAGCGTAACCGTTGTCTTGCCCACCCCACTGCGTTCACCCGCGATGACTAAAGCCATGGAAATTGGTAATTGGTAATTGATATTTGACTTTTATTCCCCATTACCCATTACCTACTCTCCATTACCCATTTGCCAATTTGAGCATCTCAGCCGTAACCGCCAGACTTTCTTCATAAAGCACCTCGCGACCCCAGCGTTGTAGTTGCTGACTTAACAGGTGTTCGGTCTTTTGGTCAAATAGTGGTGTCACCTGCTGAATGCGGCAAGCCTGGGCACCACCACCCGCTTCCATCCTCATGCAACCCATCGTTTCCGAACACAACACCGTACAGCAATCTGCCTCTTCGTTTGTCGAACCCAAGCGCAGACTGATCATGTCACCGGCAATTTCTCCCACATCAGCGACGGGAACTCCTGCTAACTCGGCTTCAACGGTGCGCTGCTCGGAAGTGATGAATCGAACGCGACTGATATCATAATCACCACCCTCTGTCTGATAAGAGACGGGACGCCACTTTAATCGAGAAGCTAACCAACCCAGGAACATCAGTGCCTGAGCCTGATTGCCTTTCTCGTAATCGATGGTTACCTGGTCAACCTCTTTAAGAGCCGCACGCCGCTCTGGTGGGTCAAATGCCTCAGCCGTCAACTCTTGCCATGCTGCTAACCGCCGCCAGTTGAGGTCGGCGATCCCAATTCCCTGCTCGATCAGGTTTTGTATCTGCAATAGCTCTGTCTCTGCATCATTGAAGGAACTAGAGTCAATGATCACGCTATTGCTAAGGGCTGCCAGTCGTTTGAATAGACCATATTCAGGGTCAGGTGTCCCTTTCCACCAGAGAAACTTGGGAAGCTCCCCAATCACCAGCTCTGAAATCATGCCGGCGTTGCGTTCCAGCGCGACAGCCGTGCCTCGTAGGGTAACGTATTCGCAGCAGACGAGTGTACTCTGAGAGTGCTTCTGAACTGGGCAAGAGGCAGAGACCTGAGCAGTAACGCCTTGATCTTCACCCGCGATCGGACAAAGGGCAATAATCCGACAAGGATTGGAAGCTGCGATCGCATCGGCAAGCCCCGATCCTTCAAGATCTGGGGAATACTTTAGCGGTTCAGTTCCTTCTGCACTGCTTGTCGCTGCTTTCTGGAGTTTTTCGGCATACTCTTCGCGCAGTTTCGCCTTAGTGGTGTCATCTGCCATACCCGTCCTCGGCAGTCCATAGGATTTCTGGGCCGCCTTCAGGGCAGCCACCATGCGGGGACCGACAATACCATCGATGGGACCGGTGTAATATCCCAATGCAGCTAACAGCTGTTGAGTTTCTCCGGGTTCATAGACAATCAGGCTGAACGTTGATGCCCTGATGGCAGAGGGAAAATCACCGTATTCACTACTCGTACCATAGCTTTGCCAGATTTGACGTAGTTCTGCCTCGATATCACTGATTGAAATATCTTTGGGCTTCTGTAGGGAGACTATCGGTGGAGATTGTGTTGCCATATCAGTTACTCGTTGGTTAATTTTGGGTTGTTAGCTGTTGCTTATTATTTGTTGATTGTTAGTGGTTAGTTGTTAGCTATTTAACGGCTTCTTATAACTCAACAATAAACCACTAACAACTTATAGGAGGATGCCAGCTTGCACACCCCTACAGTCTGCGCCAGCGCCGTCCATCGCGATTAATCAAGAGTTCCGCCTCGGTTGGCTCCCAGGTTCCCGCTTCATACTGGGGAATAGACGCTGGATCGGTTGGTACCTCCCAAGCCGAAAGTGCTGGTGTCACAACTCGCCAAGCTTCTTCCACTTCATCAGCACGGGTGAAGAGAGTTTGGTCTCCCCGCATACAATCGAGCAACAGGCGATCATAAGCATCTGAGGTTGATATCCCAAACGACGAGCCGTAGCTAAAGTCCATATCTACCGTGCGGGTTCGCAGGCTTGGCCCTGGCATTTTCCCTTCAAAACGCAGCGAAATTCCCTCATTGGGATGAATGCGCAATGTCAGCACGTTGGGATTTGCCTGCTGTGCGGCAGATTGAAAAATCAACAAGGGCACCTCACGAAACTGAATCGCGATTTCGCTCACCTTCTTGGGTAGGCGTTTGCCCGTTCGCAGATAGAAGGGAACACCCTGCCAGCGCCAGTTATCGATGAGTAGCTTCATGGCTACGTAGGTTGGTGTTGTCGAGTTGGGGTTAACTCCGGGTTCCTCCCGGTAACCAGGAACTTGCTTGCCTTTCATCCAACCGGCAGAATACTGACCCCGCACCGCTGAATTCTCTAAATTATTGATATCTGCCAGGTGGGTTGCCTGAAGCACCTTCATTTTCTCTGTCCGGATGCTATCAGCATCTAGCGAATTGGGCGGCTCCATCGCCGTCAGGCAAAACACTTGCAGCAGGTGATTTTGCACCATATCTCGCAGTGCCCCAGAGCTTTCATAGTAACCTGCTCTGTCTTCGACGCCCACTGTCTCTGCCACTGTAATCTGGACGTGGTCAACAAACTGCCGATTCCACAGTGGCTCAAATATAGCGTTGGCAAAACGGAATACCAACAAATTCTGAACAGTTTCTTTGCCCAGATAGTGGTCAATGCGGTAAACCTGCTGTTCTTTACAGACTTGTTGCACCACTCGGTTGAGCTTCTGTGCCGAACTCAAATCTGTACCGAATGGTTTTTCAATCACTAGGCGGTTTTTCACAGGGTCAGTCAGCATTGCCGCACTTCCCAGTTGTCGGATGGCTTCTGGGAAAAACTTGGGGGAAACTGACAGGTAGAATACTCGGTTACCTCGTGTTCCCCTCTTGCCATCCAGTTCGCTCAAAAAAGCTTTGAGCTTCTGATAGCTTTCTGGCTTATCAATGTCACCAGGGCAGTAGTACAAACCTTGGGCAAACTCTTCCCACATTTCCTCGGAACCAATGCCGTCAGAAAACTGCTCAATACCCTCGCGCATCTGTTCCCGGAAGTAGTCGTGGCTCCATTCCCGACGTGCGACACCGACGATGGTTGTTTCGGGAGGCAGGCGTCGATCGCGTTTCATCTGGTAAATGGCTGGCACAAGCTTGCGTTGGGTGAGGTCTCCAGACGCTCCAAAAATGACCAGAATCGCTGGCTCTGCCGTCCGCTCCTGTTGCAAGCCGACGCGTAGGGGATTTTCTAGTAGAGTGACCATCTTTGTTTCAAGTTCAATGAATAGAGATTAGGATAAATAGAACTTACGCACCCTGTACAAAAAAATTTCAGGTGTTTTAGCCCCTGTCGCCGTCATTTTCCTTTTCTCCCCTGAATCGGGGGGGTTGAGTTGGGGATCAATCACCGAAGTCCTGAGCCAGACAAAAGTAAAAATTAGAGAAACGTTGCCTTGTTCTTTGACTAAATTGGGGATGAAATGAAGGCTGAAGTGTCAAGGATAGACTGCACGCGCAGAAGCCGTTGGTCGTTTGCCGACAGGCGTTCTCGAAGAGTAGCCCTTGCTGTTAGGCGCAGCCTAGCTTAGGCTAGCCTGAAAATAATTTCATACTTGATTATCCGCACTTCATCTTTTCCCAGTTCGGGAGTCCCCGCAAGCGCTGCTTTCTTTCGGTAGGGGCACGACAATACCGTGCCCCTACGAAATATGGGTAATTTGGGTGCTGCCAACTGAACTTACACCGTCGCCAACTTCTGGACTTTCTCCTCTAGGGATGCCATTAAGGACTCAAATGGCTTGACAAATTTGTCAATTCCATCTAACAAAAGTTCCTCCATAACCTCGTCGATATTGATATCGATATCGGGGTCTTTGAGGCTTTCCATTAAGTGGTGGGCTTTGTCAACATCGGCCTCAACGCGATTGGCTGGGGAACAGTGGTCAGCACAGGCTTCAATGGTGTTCGGCGGTAGGGTATTGACGGTATCAGGGCCGATCAGCTCATCGACATACATCACATCGCTGTATTCTGGGTTCTTGGTGCTGGTGCTCGCCCACAGCAGCCGCTGGACTTTTGCTCCTTTTTCTGCTAAAGCTTTCCAGCGATCGCTCTGGATAATTTCTTTGTATTTCTCGTAAGCAATTTTGGCATTAGCGATCGCCACTTTGCCTTTCACCGCTTCCAGCATGGCTTTCTTCTCAATCCGATCCATGCCTTCCGCGAGTTTAGCGTCAATGCGTGCATCAATATTGATATCAATCCGGCTGAGGAAGAAACTCGCCACAGATGCAATATTGCTGATGTCCTTGCCCTCGGCAACCCGCTTTTCCAAGCCTCGGATATAAGACCAAGCGGTCTCAACATAGCTGTCTACGGAGAACAGCAAGGTAACATTAACATTGATTCCTTCGCTGATCACTTGCTCAACCGCTGGCAAGCCCATCTTCGTACCAGGAATCTTGATCATCACGTTTTCCCGACCAATCTGCTCATAATAGCGTCGGGCTTGCTCGATCGTACTTTGCGTATCATCGGCAATGTTCGGCGGAACTTCAATACTCACGTAACCATCCAGTTTATTGGACGACTCATAGACCGGTTTGAAGATATCGCAGGCATTCCGGATGTCATCAAACACGAGAGACTCATAAATTTCCAACACCGATTTCTTGGCACCGATACCGGCTTCGATGTCGGCATCGTAGATCGCATTTCCCACGATCGCTTTTTCAAAGATTGCGGGGTTGGAGGTAATTCCGACAATCCCTCGCTCCTCAAGCAGCTGTTTGAGTTCACCGGACTGGATCAGCGTGCGGCTCAGATTATCCATCCAGATACTCTGACCGAAGTTTTGTTCAATTTGCAAAATCGGATTGTTGGCTGTAGCTGTCATTCTGTAACTCCTAGTAATTGTGATGTACTCTGCTTACTGAAGGTTATAGGTTTCACGCTCATTAATCATTAAGCTTTAGTCATAGACTCTTGACAAAAGGCTCCTGATCAACTGGGTCTAGAAGCCATTGCTGCTTCTCCTGAGTCCCGCGCTCTCTCCTGAATAAAAGACTCTACAAGGGCTACATCTTCTTTGCTCCCGATAATCAAGGGGGTTCTTTGATGCAGAGCCGTGGGCACCACGTCCATCAGATTTTGAGTTCCTGTACTGGCTCTGCCACCCGCTTGCTCTATCAAAAAAGCAAGGGGAGCCGTTTCATAAAGTAGACGCAACTTTCCTTCCGGCTTCTTCAACGTACCGGGATAGAGGAAAACGCCACCCTGAGACAAAATCCGGTGAAAATCTCCCACTAACGCCCCACTGTAGCGAGCGGTATATCCTTCATGACGATGCACGTAGCGAATATAGTCCCGAATGGATTCGTCCCACTGCCAAAAGTTTCCTTCATTGACGCTATAAATCGGCCCATGGTCTGGCATCTGCATGTTTTCCTTAGAAAGGATAAACTCGCCTAAGCTGGGGTCAAGGGTAAAAGAATGAACCCCCGTGCCGATAGAGTACACCAGCATGGTACTCGGCCCATAGAGAACGTAGCCTGCGGCGATTTGTTTATGTCCGTTTTGCAGCAAATCGCTAGCTTCACCGTCTGAGTCGTCTCCTTCTTGCCTACGAATCGAAAAAATCGAACCGATATTCAAGTTGATGTCTATATTTGAGGAGCCATCAATTGGGTCATACAGCAAGGTATAACGTCCAATGGGGCAGTTTTCTGGGATATAGTAGGGTTTTTCCATTTCCTCGGAGGCTAAGCGACAGACGAGACCGCTTTGCTTAAACACCGAGATAAACACGTCGTTGGCATAGAGATCCATCTTTTTGACGGACTCTCCCTGTACATTGACGGTACCTGTAACGCCTAGCACCCCCTCAACTAAACCAGCGCGGCTCAGGCGTCGAGAAATCAGCTTGGCTGCCAAGGCAATACGAGTCATAAGCGCACTGAGATCTTGCGCCTCTGCTGAGAAACTATGAAGCTGCTGTAAAACGTGACGCGATAGCGTTGTACAATCACGATCCAGAGTCCGTTCCTGAGCTACAGGCTGATCTACATCTGCCATAATTTTCGTCCTCCCTATCGAGTAACGCATTCTGACAAGAGGTCAGTTGCTCACAGAACTGCCTCAAGCCAGCCGAATGCTTTATCCTCTTTAATTTCTATCTTAGGGAGGCATTTCGGCTGCGGCTTCTAACTTTAGGAGAACTAAAGAAACTTTAGATGAACTACAGAAAGAGCAATAAAATCTTCATACTGCCTTCCTTGTCTATAAACTCGGCCTGAGTTCAAATCTATTAGGAAGCTCACGATTTAAGTAACAAAAGGGATATGGGAGAACATAAACGCATTGGAATTCTCACCAGTGGTGGAGATTGTGCTGGGCTGAATGCGGTGATTCGAGCGGTGACGCATCGAGCTGTAGGGACTTATGGCTGGGATGTAATGGGTATTTATCGAGCGACTCAGGGGTTGATGAGCCGTCCTGTGCAAGCGATTGAGCTGGATATTGACAAGGTTGATAGCATTCTGACCAAGGGTGGCACAATCCTAGGTACGACGAATAAAGGTAATCCCTTTGCTTTCCCGATGCCGGATGGGACGCTTCACGACTGCTCGGAAGACATCATCGATGGGTATCACCTGCTGGGGCTGGATGCCCTAATTGGGATTGGGGGAGATGGGAGCTTAGCCATTCTTCGTAAAATCGCTCAGCAAGGTAATCTCAACTTTGTGGGCATTCCTAAAACGATTGATAATGACGTTGGGATCACAGAGCGTTCAATTGGGTTTGATACGGCTGTGAATATTGCCACCGAAGCGCTGGATCGCCTACACTTTACAGCCGCCAGTCACGACCGGGTGATGATTTTGGAAGTGATGGGTCGCGACGCCGGTCACATTGCGATCTCAGCAGGGATTGCCGGCGGTGCGGATGTCATCCTGATCCCAGAAATTCCTTACAGCCTCGATAACGTCTGCCGCAAAATTCAAGAGCATCAGGCACAGGGGCGGCATTTCTGTTTAGTGGTTGTTTCAGAGGCGGTTTGTACAGAAAAGGGTGAAACGGTCACCTGGAGCGATCGCTCCGGCGAATGTCGTTTAGGTGGAATTGGTCAATACTTAGCTGACCAGATTTCTACGGGTACAGGTGCCGAGACACGCGTCACGGTTTTGGGACATACTCAACGTGGCGGTATCCCTTCCCCCCTTGACCGCTTAATTGCCTCTGCCTTTGGTGTGGCAGCGGTTGATTTAATTGCCGATGAAAAATATGACCATATGGTCACTTGGCAACAGCGTCAGGTGGTGCATGTGCCGATTCAAGAGGCTCTGGGTCACTATCAAGCCGTAGATCCCCAAGGAACTCTAGTCAAAACAGCTAGAGGGCTACAGATTTGTCTAGGAGATTAGACTGGCTTTTGTTCAGGTAGCTCAAGCCAAATCAGACGAGGAGGGGCGTGATTCATGACCCTCCTCGTCTATCTACCCAATTGGGAAACGATCAGATCGGGTAGGGCAGATTAGGGTTGATGCGACTCGTTACCTCTATCTAGCGTTGAGATAGAGATTTAGAATCGATTATTACTGCGCCTTGCTCCACCCCCACTACTGCCATTATCTTCTTTAGGTCTTGCTTTATTGACTCTCAATTGACGTCCCATCCACTCGGCACCATCCAATTCGGAGATGGCGGCATCTTCTTGGGTTTCTTCTGTCATTTCAACAAAGGCAAAGCCACGCATTCGACCCGTTTCACGGTCTGTAGGTAACACCACTCGCTTAACGGTGCCGTAATCGGCAAATACTGTTCTCAAGTCTTCTTCGGTGGCTTGGTAAGACAGGTTTCCGACGTAAATGGTCATGTCGATCAATAAAGCTGAACTAGGGACTGATGTTCAGATTCACAGACCAGAGTTTGGCACTGGAAGCTGCTGAACGTCTCGTCTGAGTTGACCGATGGTAAATTTTTAAGAACTAGCCATGCCCCAGGCGATCGCTTCGTGCGACCTCAAAGAGATAATCGCAAGACCCCAAAAATCTAACCAAAGGTAGAACTGAACTTTTACTTTCGTTTTATGATAGCCTACCCATTTACTTGTTCCTAGTTACCTACCTCACATTTCTAGCAACCCAATAGTTAACTAGGGTCTACTCGGGTTGAGCAGACCCCAAACTTTCAGGCTAATTCAATTAAATTGGGTCTTATTCAATCGAAATCGATTGAGGACCGCTAGTTTTACCGTTTTCACTGCCACTGGTAGCAGATGTGTAGGTAGTAGAACCAGTTTCCTGATCCAGCCAGCTTTTCACGGGGTCATCAGCGAGGTTGAGTCGAAACACTCCTGAAAAAAATCCTCCCAAGAAAGCAACCGGCTGCTGAGTCAGTTGTTTGGCAATGGGTGACAGTTCATCGAGGAACATCTGGGTGTCTCCTTGTGCTACTGGGCATTGATAATGAGTGATTCTTCTCGAATCCTAACGTGTCTGTTCAGGAGTAACCCCTTGGAGCGATGATTACTCCTGAGCGATACCGATTATTTTTCTGGAAACAGACATTTATCGGAGTCACAACCGACGGGTCCTGCTTCTGCTAATTCGCCTAAATCATAACGACTGAGTGCCACATGGAAGTCATTGATTTGACGCCGCGTTACGACTTGCTGCATTAGCTGTTCGTACTGATGACGGTCTATCGGCTCAAAGGGCAAACGAGGGAAGGTTTGATGATCGTCAAAGCGTGCGAGCAGAGCAGCAGAGATATAGCCTTGATCATCTCGGATGGCCTCGTAAATCCGAGTCCCTAAAGATTCGATTTCCGCGTCACGCAGCTCAATGGTAGCACTGGTGTTGTGTCGGGTATAGAAGTTTTGGACTTGCATGTAAAAGTCCAGTTGAGCGAGTGCGCTAAATTGGCTAATGTCTATTTCATCAGCCCCCGGTAAGTCAGCCCAAGGTACAGCCACCGGAATTTCTACCAACCATTCCGAGCAACGGGAATCGAAGGGGTCATTCAAGAGGTTTCCATTTTCATCTTTATCTGATTGAGAGGGGATGACATTGTATCCGTAATCGATACAAGCCAGTGCTACAGGGTCATTTTTGCGGAACGTAATCCGTCGGAGAAAACGCTGGGCTTTGGGCGGATGCCAACCGGGTGATGCTCCTGTCAGGAGAGATTTGGTACCCGACGGTTGGACAGTGGTGCAGCGGTTGGGGTGTTTGAGGTTATGGTCATTACAATAATCCCACACCACCCGATGCACAATTTCTCGCCAACGAGTCAAGTATTCCTGCTCCTGTAACTTAAACTGCACGCCTGCGGTTGTATCAGGTCGTCCTTCTTGCCACCAGCGCAACCAATCGACTCCAAAGGCGTTCACAAAGAAGTCGAACAAGCCTGTGAAGGATACACCGACAATGGGATCGAGTTCCCGAGACTTGCGGTAACGTTCCTCAACAAATTGGTGATTCAGAAGCACGGCGACTGAAAGCGCTCCTGCGGTGAAAGCCTCCTCTTGTTCTTTGTAGTTGAAGGGGTCAATTTGATTGAGATGAATCTCAGCCAAATTGCAGTGAAAATTAGAACCAATTATTTCCAGTTTTGTTACCCTAAAGGCTTTTTATCCTTTAGTTCTACAGGTTCGGTTTTCCCTGTAGCTCGGCGTACATTTTCTTCCTAACAGAGGAAGCCCCACACTCTTGGAGCTACACCCCAAGGTGTAGGAGGTGTTACCTCGGATTATATTCTTTGTAAATTGTCTCTTTTGACTACTTTTCAACTTACAAAGTTTCACCCTCTACGCTCTACGGTGGTAAAGGCTTTTTAGTTCCTCTACTTACCTCGGTATTAACAGACTGCTAAATGGGTAGGTATTTTGACTTGTCAGCCTGATATAAACCAGGGCTTTCAAGAA
Source organism: Microcoleus sp. AS-A8 (assembly GCA_039962225.1). Lineage (NCBI taxonomy): Bacteria > Bacillati > Cyanobacteriota > Cyanophyceae > Oscillatoriales > Microcoleaceae > Microcoleus > Microcoleus sp. AS-A8. The sequence goes on along the minus strand of JAMPKV010000002.1, from coordinate 416,980 downwards.
CGTGATGTTAGAGATGGCAAGTGGCACACTAAAACTTAAATTTTTGTTTTTCTGTAGGCATAAAACTACCTGGAGAAAAATTCGACTTAAGGAGTTTTACTTTACCAAAATTTACCGAATTTAGCTAGCTATATCTCAGCTTCTACCGATTTTGCGGGGTTTTTTAAGTGAGGCAAAGTTACTTACCACACGGATTTAAACCAACACGAGCTAATCGATGATCTATCTCATCAGGAACTAGCATCGGATAGCGTTCTTGCAACCATTGTTTTGCTGTTCCTTGTTCGTAAGATTTCAGAAAAGATTTTCTGAGTTCTTGAGTTGACAGCAAATCGCAGTTAGCTCTGGCTACTGCTTCGCCAGCCCATTGAATCGCGCCTTCACCACTATAATATTGCTTGCGGACGACTTCAATACATTCTTGCTCAGAGGGTTTTTGATAGAAAATTCGGGTATGATTCGCCATGCGAAGCGCATCTCGTTCAGGATCGATACGCCAGTTTCCATTTTCATCTTGCTGCCACAGATTAGTTTTGGCATTAGCGCCTAATTCATCGTTGGAATCGAATTGGCGGATGCCTGCACTTCTGCGAATATTTCCAGCAACGATGGTGATAGCTGCTTCATCAATTAATAGACAGCACTCAACTGAATTTAATTGCCGCCCTACAGCTTTATTCAGAATTGCTGCACCACGCTGATAAAGTTCCGACAACTTAACCGGATTAGCAACCCCTCCAAAGCCTTTGAGGGACTCTCCCGCCGGACGCACATCACTCAAGTCGATGAAAACTTGTACTGACCCAGAAAATTGCTCATCACTGGATAATTCCAGCAGGGTTTGGTAAGACTTAACCCAACCTTGGCGAGAGTCTCCTACGTTGATGTAGACTTGATTTCCCTCAATCTTTACTTCAGTGTATTCGCGACGCTCTGCAATTGGTGTAGAGCCAATTTCTCCTTGTATATTTACTGTGAGCTGGTTCCGAATCGGGGGGAGTTGGTTGATGTACTTGGCTTCGAGGACAGCGCCTGTACCGCAGCCCATCATCGCCAGATCCATCATCAGTCCAAAAGCTTGCCAATCCACCGCATTAGTGCTGGTGCAATTGTAGGCTCCTGAGAAGTTCTGTGGTTTCTCAATCCAGTCCGTGCCGCCAACCCACATCCATCGCCCGGAGGGGAGACTCTTGAGCTGGCTCATCATCCGATATAGTAGGGTGGCTTCACTCTGGGTCAGCTTTCCGAGTTTAGTCAATCCCTGGGTGGTGCGATCGCACACTTCCTCCCACGTCTCTCGTCCCCTTTCTGTTCGACGGCTGTATGTTCTAAAAAACACGGGATTAGCAGCGGGTGCCGTTTCAGGGAACTGCGTCGTCTCGCCTCTGCGCTCAAGTTCTCGAACCATAGATTCCAATGAGTCTCGCTGTCTCAGATATAGTGGTTAAAACTCTTTAAGGAGTCAATACTACCCTATAACTAGAAAGGGATTCATGCTCGTATCGTGAGGCTTTAGCCTCACCACCGTTTCCTGCCCGAAAAGCACTGACCTTAACGGTTGTCCTAGGATGGACTGACTTTTTATAAAATTTGCCGAGAAAACCCCATCTCCTTGCGGGTGGGATGAGAGGCGAGGCAAGCGGGCGAGAGTAATCTTGCCTAGTTACAAGTCCCATCGCCTTGTGCGTGGGGCAGTTGACTGTGATGTGTAAGACCCAATCTCTGATCCAACAATGTATGACAGCTCCCTGGCGATCGCTTCTCGCTCGTGCCCTCCACAAAAATCGCAGCCTGCCTGATGCGCGTTACTTCCAACTCGCTACCGTTCGTCCCGATGGACTTCCAGCTAATCGCACGGTTGTCTTTCGGGGGTTTTTAGACGATACTGATCAACTAAAAATAATTACCGATTCCCGTAGCCAGAAAGCTGAGCAAATTAATCAGAACTCTTGGGGAGAAGCGTGCTGGTACTTTCCCAAAACTCGTGAGCAATTTCGTTTGGCGGGTGAATTGACTCTGATTGGAGCCGAGCATCCTAACCTATTGTTCCAACAAGCACGTCAGACAACTTGGCAAGACCTTTCAGATTCAGCTCGTTTACAATTCGCGTGGCCTTATCCGGGTAAACCCAGACTTGAAAACGGCGGTGCTTTTTCGCCACCGCCGCCCCACTTAGAGCAACCATTACCCAATTTTTGTCTGTTACTGCTAGACCCTATACAGGTCGATCACCTAGAGTTGCGAGGCGAACCCCAAAACCGGGTCTTTTATCAGAAAAACAGCTTTGATGACTGGTCTAAGGAAGCTGTCAATCCTTAACTTAAAGGTGTGGAAAATAGCGGTCAAATCCCAGACCCATCGAAAAACTCCTGAATCGCTTTGTCCTTGAGGCTGCAAGACTGGGCAACCGTTACCGGGGGAGTGGGCAACTCAAATTTTGAAGACCCAGCATGAACTAAGACGGGCATGGAAGAGGGTGGAGTGATTTGCTCTTGTAATTCTTGTAATTGTTGCTCTAGAGCCTCAATTCGGTCTACTAACGTGCGAATAACAGTGGCTTCTGAATCAGGTAGGTTGCCATGTTCTAAGGGATCGACTCGAACACCAGAGCGATAAATAATCCGACCAGGGACACCCACAACCGTACAATCAGCCGGCACATCTCGCAACACCACTGAACCGGCTCCAATGCGGACATTCTGACCGATTTGGATGTTACCCAGAACTTTAGAACCCGCACCGACTACGACATTTTCTCCCAAAGTAGGATGCCGCTTACCACACTCTTTACCTGTACCCCCCAGGGTAACGCCTTGGTAAATCAGGCTGTAGTCTCCGACAATAGCGGTTTCTCCAATCACCACGCCCATGCCGTGATCGATGAAGACGCCTTTCCCAATCGTGGCACCGGGATGAATTTCAATGCCGGTCAAAAAGCGGCAGAACTGAGAGATGACCCTGGGAATCAAGGGAATTCCTAGAGCATATAACCCGTGGCAAATGCGGTGGAACAGCAGTGCCTGAAGACCGGGATAGCAGAACAACACCTCCAGCCAATTACGGGCAGCTGGGTCACGCTCAAAGATGATTCGGAAGTCAGCAAGAAGCGCAGATAGCACAAAAAGTTACCCAATTATAATGGTAAGATAGACTACAACTATCTTACCTTCCTTACCTACTGTCGGACAGTCAAGGTGTAATTCCAGCGTTGACCCTCCTGCATGGCACCGACCCAAACACGGTATTCTCCGGGTGGTAAATTGGCAGCTTCTACACTAGCATCTTTGCTCGCACCTTTGCTGGTCTTGGTATCATCGCCGCAAAAAATTAAGTTATTTGGCCCTCGAATGACTAAGGTGGTATCTTTCCCGCTATTAACTTCTACGGCTAGCTTAGGAAACTTGCTCTCCAACACCATGATGTGATCGGGAGTTTCAGAACCATAACCGATACAGGGCTTGTTGTTGCGATCGCTATTAGCGATTGACGATAATGAGAGCGTTCCTCCTGTCTGACCGGAAGCTTGTCCCGCTGCTGGGGAAAAGCCGGACGATAGTGTCAACTTACGGAAATTTGCCGCTTGAGAGAAAGCGGGTGTAGCGCTTAAGGCTACTGCCAAAGCGACCCAAACTCGACTATGTAACCACCGCATGACCAAGACCCTCCTTAAAAGACTGAGAATCAATATTTTTCCCAGTCAAAATGCAGATCAGACTGCCTAGTATCTTCATATCTGACTTTAGACAGTTGAAGAGTTACAGACGTGACAGTAAACTATCTGCCCTAATCAAGAGTCATGTTTTTCCGGTCTTATGAGTATTTTGGAGATAATATGTCCTCCATTATCTTGATTTTGTTGCTGCTCCTGAGCGGTTTGATGTTTGCAGAAGTTCTGATCTTTTTTCCCCTGGAAATCGTGAATTCCTTCAGACCTCTTACTTCCTTGAGCTTGGTAGTGGTCTTGCTGGTCTTCTTGTGGTGTTTTGGAGGGGATTGATGTGATTTTCTCACCTCAGAGGACATGCAAAAACCAATTCATGATTGGGTAGAAGAATCCGGCAACCCTAGCATCGGCCTTGAGACTCAGAGATAATGCCTAAGGGATGGCTGGATGAGGAGAGTTATCGGCTAGGGGGGGAAGATTGGGTTAATTCAGGTAAGCCGATTAATGTAGCCAATCGTTAAAATTTAAAAGCTTACCGCTAGAAATTCACAGAGAATGGCAAATGACGACTGGCTAGAAATTGGCACCCTTGTTGCTCCGCAAGGTCTAAACGGGGAGTTGCGCGTCTATCCGAATTCTGATTTTCCGGAACGGTTTGAAGAACCCGGAAAGCGCTTTCTCAAGCGAGCGGGTGAGACTGAACCACAACCGATAGAATTGCTGAGTGGGCGTTATGTTCCCGGTAAAGGCTTATACATCGTAAAGCTAGCGGGAGTTGAAAATCGCGACCAGGCAGAAGCATTGCGCGATTCTGTACTCTTGGTGCCAGCCAGCGATCGCCCGGAACTAGGGGAAGATGAATATCATGTGATGGACTTGATCGATCTGGAGGTCTTTAATCAACTGACAAACGAGTTAGTCGGTGTTGTCGTTGATGTGATTCCCGCCGGGAACAGTTTGTTGGAGGTTAAGCTACACGAGCAACCGGAACCCGCACCCGCCAGACCAGAAGCACTACCTCCCACCCGAACCAGTAAAATCCGCAAGCTCAAACGCCAGAAAGAAAAGAAGCCAGTGACGGTGCTGATTCCCTTTGTGAAAGCGATCGCGCCTGTCGTCGATCTCCAGAGGGGTCGGATTGAAATTACACCACCGCCTGGTTTGTTAGAAGTTAATGACAATGTGCCTGGTTTGTTAGAAGTTAATGACAATGTGACTGAGTAAAGGCGTGCAATAGCAATATATGTAGAGGGGCACAACAATGCCATGCCCCCAGCAAGGAAAGATCAAGCGAAACAGTATTACGAGTTTGGGTTTATTGCCTTATTAGTGCCAAAAAAGTGGGCAATCCTACCAAAGTGCTCTCACAGGCGCAGACTGCTCAGTTGACTGTGGAGTGGATTGTTCAACGGTAGGAGCCGAGGTCGCGTCAGGAGTCGTTGTACGATTCGGAGCCGGAGTCGGTGTAGTTTGATTGATTGTCCTTTGCTGAATCGTTCGTTCTTGCCGACGAATGGTATTGGTACGATTGGTATCGGTTGTATTGGTGCGATTTGTATCTGTTGAATCGTTAGTGGTACCGGTACTCGGCGTATTGTTAGTATCCGTTGAATCGTTAGTGGTACCGGTACTAGGTGTATTGTTAGTATTCGTTGGATTGCTAGGAGTGGTACCAGTACTAGGTGTATTGTTTGTATCCGTTGAATCGTTAGTGGTATCGGTACTAGGTGTATTGTTTGTATCTGTTGAATCGTTAGTGGTACCAGTACTCGGTGTATTATTTGTATCTGTTGGATTGGTAGGAGTGGTATCTCTTAAATCGTTGGTGGGATTGGTATTGGGTGAATCCGTAGTATCTGTCGTATTGTTGCGATTGGGAGGGATTGTATCGTTGCGATTCGTATCTGTCTGGCTCAGCCATTGTTCTGAGCCTGCTTCTCCTAAAGGACGAGCGTTCGCCGGATATACCGATACTGCTGAAATTAGCACGGACAGCATCACACCCGTTAACATTTCTAGGTTTTGAAGACGCATAATAACCTCACTTTCAGAAGATTTGAGTAACAAACCAAGCTAACGCTGGAGTCTTGGTCGACAAGACTCTTGATAGAGGCAAAAGAACTTCCAAATCCTAACGGCTGGTATTTTGAGATTAATCTACCTAAATATATAAATCCTTTGATTGGGAGTTATGCTAATTCAAATATATTGCTTTTTGGGGAGCCAACTTACTGGATCAGGCCAGTTAAATATGACACATCGGCTTCTTTTAAAGTAAGTGTTTGGAATGAACTAATTACCTGAAAAGATGACAGTAACAGTGAGGGTTAAATCCCCAGAGCAACGCTTCATATTCCTGTGTTTGAGTGCAGCCATTTTAGCGCTCAGCGTTCAGCGGCAAGGTGACGCTTCCAGCGTTATAGCCGACAATACTACGATCAACACACCTGCATCTGAAAACCTCTCGCCTTTTGCAAAACCTCAAGTGCCCCGTTTGGGAGAGCCTTCTCTGTATGTTCCCTCACCAGAAACCGAGCTAAAAAGTACGATTGACAACACATCTTTAGTGATTAAATTGAGTCACCGTCGGGTCTATGTTTATCATGACGATAACTTGAAACGGAGTTACCCGATCGCAGTAGGTAAGGCGGGATGGGAAACCCCTACAGGCCGTTATCAAGTCATAGATATGCGGCGTCATCCCGCTTGGGAGCATCCCTGGAATGGTAAAATCATCCCCCCAGGGCGAGATAATCCCTTAGGAGTGAGGTGGATTGGTTTTTGGACTGATGGACGTAACTTTATTGGATTTCATGGCACCCCTGACGAGTCGTTAGTGGGACAAGCGGTTTCCCACGGCTGCATCCGGATGCGTAATAAAGATGTCCTTGCGTTGTACGCGCTGGTAAAGATTGGTACACCTGTTACGGTGGAGCCTTGATGAAGAGGAGCGGGAGAGTGGGGGAGTGGGAGAGTGGGGGAGAGTGAGGATTGGGAGAGTGAGGGATTGGGAGAGTGGGGGATTGGGGATTGGAGCCGGATCTCATACGAGGATGGGGGAGAATTCCTCAAGGCTCTCCCCATCCCTTGTCCCACCGCTCGACTAGCTTGAACGCAACTCGCTATCAAGCGTCGCTGAGTACCCAATTCACAAGGGTTCGCACGGGGAAACCCGTAGCACCGGCATTGTTGCAGCCGTCTTCTTTATCGGCCCAAACTGGGCCTGCAACATCTAAGTGTATCCAAGGCGTTTCTTTGACAAACTGCTTCAAGAACAAAGCTGCCGTAATTGAACCTCCCGCACGCGGGCCGGTGTTTTTCATGTCAGCAATGGGTGACTTCAAACCCTCGAAGTATTTCTCTTCCATCGGCATCTGCCAGAACTTTTCACCGGCTTGTTCCGCAGCGGCTTTCAACTGAGAAGCCACAGTATCATCGGTTGCCCACAGGCCAGCGATATCATTGCCCAAGGCTACAATGCAAGCACCAGTCAGCGTGGCTAAATCGACGATCGCATCTACTCCTAACTTTTCAGCAAATACCAAGGCATCGGCTAGAGTCAGGCGTCCCTCAGCATCAGTGTTGTTAACTTCAATCGTCTTACCGTTGGAAGCGGTGAGAATGTCGCCGGGGTGCATCGCTGTCCCGCTAATCATATTCTCCGTTGCTGCACTAATGAAGTGAACTTCAACCTCTGGCTTCAACTGAGCGATCGCTTTTGCCGCACCCAATGTTGCAGCAGCACCCCCCATATCCATCTTCATCGTCTCGATGCCACTACCTGCACCTTTGATGTTCAAGCCACCGGAGTCAAAGGTCAAACCCTTACCGACAATGGCCAGTTTACGCTTGGCTGTCCCTTCTGGCTTGTAGGTGAGATGAATAAACTTTGGGGGCATTTCTGACGCTTGGGCGACGCCCAAAAAAGCACCCATCCCTAGCTTCTCACAGTCTTCTCGTTCTAATACTTCCAGGGAAAGGCCGTATTGGGATGCGATCGCCTCTGCGGTTTCAGCTAAACTAATGGGCGTCACCACATTCGCCGGTGCCGCCACTAATTCCCGTGCCAAAATCACACCCGAACAAATTCCATGAGCACGGTTAATCGCCGTTTCCTGATTGCCCAGTCCCAGCAACTCAACCTGTTCTAGTTTGGCTCCTTTATCTTCTGGTTCAGATTTAAAGCGATTATCCTGGTGCAGGGCAAGTACAATGCCTTCAGTAATCGCTTGGGCTGTTGCTGCTGGGTCTTCATTGACAACAGGCAAACTAATTCCCAGAGTTTTGATTTTTTGCTGTTTCGCCGTTCGGGCGATCGCTGCCGCCACACGACGCAAGGTATCTAAGCTTAGGGTGTCTGATTTACCCAGCCCCACCAGTATAATTTTACGAATTGAGCTACCGGCACCCACGCGTGTTACAGCACTACTACCAGCGCTTCCCTTAAATTCTGTTTCTTCAATCAGTTCCTTGATCGTACCGGCAAACTTCTCATCCAGTTGGGCTAAATCATCGGTCAGCGTTGTCGCCTCTTCAAATAACCCAACAGCCAGTGCATCACCTATCCAGTCTATGCGGGGTGTATCCGTTGCTCGAATGTCCATTCCTGGTTCTATCAATCGATATATATGTACCTAATTTTCAAGTATTGCTCAAAAACCAATAAAGACTCACGATTCATACTCTCAGCCTGAGGAACCGCCGATTGCAACAACTTTTATTGAGGATAAATGTCATCCATCAAAACACACGACCTTCCTGCCGATCTGGATGAAAGCAAGCTAAAATCTTCCACGTCAGGTTTTGGCGACTTGAGTCTGAACAGAGCGCCTACTCTCTGAATACTGAAATCAGCTCACGCAAAATAAGAAACGATTGTGCCAATTTTGGGCAAACGAGGGGTAATGCTAAAGGGACGAATCAACAAAATTCCTATGGCGCTAGGGGCTGGACTATTACTATGCGCCCTACTTGGCTCATCAATTTTAGCGCTGAAAATGACCGGTCTATTGGATCAATGGACTGGTAGTCAACAGACTCAAAGTCAATTCAAACTCACTCCAAAACAGGAAAAATCCGAAGTTTTGCCTCTGGTGTCGCTGTCACCTCAAGCAAGAGCCTCAAAACTAGAAGCGATTGCCTCTGGGTCAAAATCTCTCGACCAGCAACGTGCCCGTTATCTGTTAGCCTCGGATTTGATTGAGCAAAAGCAGGGGGAGAAGGCACTCAAGTGGCTGGAAGGACTGGATACAGAATATCCTGTCTTGGCGTCCCAGATCGGCGTGAAACGCGCCCAAGCTTATGAATTGATGGGGGATAAAGCGAAAGCCCAAGCGGCTTGGAACGCTATCCTGACCAACCATCCGACTCAGCCAGTCGCAGCGGAAGCCTTGTATGCCTTAGGTGAATCCAATCCTGAGTACTGGAATCAGGCGATCGCTAAATTTCCATCTCATCCGAGTACCCACGAAATCATTCGCCAACGGTTGAGTAAGAACCCCAAGCAACCGGCGTTGCTCTTAGTCTTAGCCAAATCTAACCCTGAAGGCCAAGGCATGGGGGCAATTCGTGAGCGCTTAGTCAACGAGTTTGCCGCCCAACTCCAGCCAGCAGATTGGGAAGCGATCGCTTTTGGCTACTGGGAAACCATGGAGTATGAGAGAGCGGCTCAAGCCTATGCCAAAGCGCCCCGAACCCCTCTCAACGCGTATCGGGTGGGTCGCGGGTATCAACTGAGAGGCAAGAGGGCAGAAGCAAAAGCCGCCTATCAACAACTACTCAAGGATTTCCCAGAGGCTAAGGAAACCGGACTGGGATTAAGGCGTCTCGCCACTCTCTCTAAATCAGACGAGGCGCTGCAATACCTGGATTTGGTCATCAAAAAGTTTCCGGATGAAGCCGCTCAGGCATTGCTCACGAAAGCCGACATTCTAGAGGCGAAAGGAAGTGCCACCTCAGCCACCAACGCACGTCAGTCGGTGTTGACTCAATATAAAACCTCAGATGCGGCAGCGGAGTATCGCTGGAAAGTTGCCAAAACAATGGCGGCGGCGAGAAAGTATAAAGAAGCATGGCAATGGGCACAACCGATTACCACTAATAATCCCGATAGTGAACAGGCTCCAGAAGCCGCGTTTTGGGTCGGTCGGTGGGCGGCTCAAATAGGGCGTCCACAAGAGGCGACAGCCGCCTTTGAGCATGTGCTGGCTCACTATCCAGAATCATTCTATGCATGGCGGTCGGCACATTTGTTGGGCTGGAATGTGGGAGACTTTACCACCGTGCGAGATTTGAAACCACAGATTGTACCCCCGCAACTGCGACCCACACCCCCCACTGGCTCGGCAGCCTTAAAAGAACTTTATCAGTTGGGACAGAATCAGAGTGCCTGGACACTCTGGCAAGCAGAATTTAAGAACCGACTCAAGCCAACCGTTGCTGAGCAATTTACCGATGGTTTGCTCAACGTAGGGATAGGCCGGCATCAACTCGGGATTAATAAAATTTGGTACCTCAGCCTGCGAGATACCCCTGAAGAGCGATCGCAATGGAAAGATTTACGCCAAGAACCCGCTTACTGGCAGGCTCTGTTTCCCCTGCCTTTCCTAGAATCCATTATTAGCTGGTCTGGACAGCGCCAACTTAATCCCTTCCTGGTTGCTGGTTTAATTCGACAAGAGTCTCGATTTGAACCGAAAATTCGCTCGGTTGCTGGTGCTAAAGGTTTGATGCAGGTGATGCCAGGAACCGGCACTTGGATTGCCCAAAAAATCCAGCTCAAGGACTATAACCTGGAAAATCCAGATGACAACATCAAACTCGGCACCTGGTATCTCGATCACACCCACCAAGAGTACAGCAATAACTCCTTATTAGCGGTCGCCAGTTACAATGCTGGCCCTGGAAACGTGTCAAACTGGATTGCCAAATATGGGTTTAGTGACCCGGATGCCTTTATTGAGGTGATTCCGTTTGGGGAAACTAAGGGTTATGTCGAGTCCGTTTTTGCCAATTATTGGAATTATCTGCGACTCTACAATCCCGATATTGCTCAATCGTTAGCCAAGTATTCTAAGGCTCAGCCAGTAGTATCCCGTTAGTGAGGTCTTTTGCCTTGGCTATCCCGCAACTTTGGCAGAAAAGTTACCGAGTCTGGCAAGCTTGTTTGCTCTTGGGAGGCGGCTTACTTTTGGCGGTGGGGATTTCCCTGTCTCAAGGTGCCGTCTCTCTGAGTTTCTCCCAGTTATGGCAGGCATTACTTCATCAAGGTGATCCGATTAATCAAACAATTCTCTGGGATCTGCGGTTGCCTCGAACGATCGCAGCATTAATTGTTGGGTCAGCTTTAGGGATGTCGGGTGCCTTGTTGCAGGGGATGTTGCGGAATGGATTGGCTGATCCGTTTTTATTGGGCATTTCTGCGGGTGCTGGTTTGGTGGCTGTGGGGTTGGTGACTTTAGGGCTGTTTCAAGCGTGGTTACCCCTAGCCGCGTGGGTTGGTGCGATCGTGACAACGATATTTGTTTATATCCTGGCTCGTACCAGTATCGGTGTTTCCGTGGAACGGTTGATTTTGGGGGGAGTGGCGGTGAGTTCCCTGTTTGGAGCGATTCAGTCAACCATGCTCCTGCTAGCTGATGATGGTAGAGTTCAGGCGGCTCTCAATTGGCTCATTGGTAGTCTCAATGGGCGAGGATGGCCAGAAGTCACGGTAGCTGGCCCTTATGTCCTGGTGGCACTGGTGGGTGGTTGTTTACTGGCTCGCTCCGTTAATATTTTGAATTTAGGCGATGAGTTGGCGGTAGGGTTGGGATTTTCTTTGATGCGATCGCGCTTTTTAATTGGAGGAGTTGCTACCCTACTTGCCGCAGGCGCTGTCAGTGTCGGCGGATTAATTGGATTTGTGGGTTTAGTCGTACCTCATGGTGTGCGGCTACTGATAGGCACAGACTACCGCTGGGTGCTGCCGCTTTCTGCAATTGGGGGTGCCTTAGTCCTGTTGTTCGCGGATATTGTGTCCCGATTAGGGGCGGTAGAGTTACCCGTGGGGGCGGTTACCGCACTTCTGGGATCGCCTTTGTTTGTCTGGTTGCTTTCTCGGCGATCGGCGGCTTCTAGTTAGCCAGACTTGGGCCAAATCCGCTGAATAGCCTCCCTAACTCCTCATCCTCACTAAAGTCCTCGTATGAGCTCCGGCGGTCGCTCCGGCCAACTTTGGGGGAAACAGAATTTAAATTCCTTCCAATTTTGGGTTGAACCAGACTTCAAAGTCCCCCAGAATTGGGGGATTTAGGGGGCGAAAAAGACTTGTGTATACACAGTAGCTGATCAAGGACAGGGAATTAATTTTCCTGTAAAAATACCTATTATCCTCAAGTTTTTTCGCCCATTGTCAGCAGGCTGAGCCATTACTAAATATAACGAATTGGCGTCTTATTCTATATAAATTCTATAATTTCTTGAGAAATTACGGCTTTTCAAATACCTAAATTTTCTCTATTAAACGGAATATTATGAAGCCAGTTGCTGGAGTCGTTGCTTCCTTGCTAACCAGTCTCCTGTTGGTTAGATTGTTTGAACCTCAACTAGCCTGGGCACAGCCTATTCAAGGGGCGGATGACGGCACTGGCACTCAAGTTACACCTGATGGAAATCGCTTTGATATCCAAGGGGGTACGCTTTCTCACAATGGCACTAATTTATTTCATAGTTTTACGCAATTTGGACTCAATTCTCAGCAAATCGCTAATTTTTTATCCAATGATTCAATTCAGAATATTTTAGCGCGAGTGATTGGCGGTGACCCTTCTGTAATTAACGGTTTGATTCAGGTAACTGGAGGGCCATCGAACTTATTTTTGATGAATCCGGCGGGAATTGTGTTTGGTACGGGTGCCAGTCTCAATGTCCCGGCTTCGTTTACAGCGACGACAGCCACAGGCATTGGTTTTGCTGGGGATAAATGGTTTAATGCCGTTGGTGAGAATGACTATCAGACGTTAATCGGTACACCCAGTCTGTTTGCTTTTGATAACAAACAACTAGGCGTAATTGTTAATGGTGGCAATTTGGTAGTGGGAGAGGGACAGAATTTAACCTTACTGGGTGGCAATGTTGTCAATACTGGCTCACTGAAAGCAGCGTCGGGAAGTATTATGATTGCTGCTGTGCAGAATGAAGGTCTAGTTAGGATTAGTCAATCTGGACACTTATTGAGTTTAGAGATTCAACCTCCTCGCGCAACGGATGGACAACAATTAGCAATTTCTCCTCAAGATTTACCCATGTTGCTGACGGGAACGGCTGGAAATGTAGAGACTGGGTTGAAGGTTTCTCCAACGGGTACGGTGCAATTGAGTAGTTCTGGGGTAACGATTCCCTATGAAGCGGGCACTACGATTGTGTCGGGTACTCTCGATGTTTCACCCCCCCCAACCCCCCCTTATCAAGGGGGGGCGCAAGAAGGCATTTCCCCCTCTTACCCAGGAGGGGTAGGCGGGAATGTTTATTTGTTGGGTGACAAGGTGGGTTTATTGGGTGCCAATATCAATGCTTCTGGCACCAATGGCGGTGGTACGGTGTTGATTGGTGGGGATTTTCAGGGACAAGGGAACGTCCCGAATTCGTTAGAAACGTTTGTTAGTAGCGATTCGATAGTGTCCGCCGATGCGCTGCTATCTGGCAATGGGGGAAAAGTTATTGCTTTTTCTGATCGCACAGCCAGCATTCACGGGATACTGACGGCACGGGGAGGAACTGTATCCGGAAATGGTGGATTAATTGAAACCTCTGGGAAGCAGTCTCTCAATCTCACCAGTATTCCTAATGCTAGTGCTTTTAATGGTATTGGTGGTACCTGGCTGATCGATCCAACGAATATCACGATCGCAAATGGGGGTGGCGGTGCGATCGGGACAAATACTGTTGATGTTGCCAATATTAATACGGCACTGAATACTGGCACTAACGTTACTATCACTACGGATATTGGTGGGGTTGAAGAAGGCAATATTACTCAGAATACTGATGCACTCATCAACAAGACAGCAGGTGGAGACGCGACTCTTACATTACTAGCTGCCAACAACATCATCCTGAATGGGGGAATCTCTTCGAGTAGCGGTAGGCTAAATGTGAACCTGAATGCTGATGCTGATAGCAGTGGGGCAGGTGCTATTGAAATTGCCAATGCCACGATTTTTACCAATGGTGGCAATGTTACTGGGATTGGTAGGGGAAGTGCTGCCCTGCCGTGGGGCGTTCATGTTTTCAACAGCAGTCTTAACACTGGAAATGGTGCTATTGCCTTAGTGGGTACGGGGAGAGTTGGTGGCAACGACAATGATAATTCCGGCATTTTGGTAGGCAGGAGTTTACTAGAAACAATTGGGACAGGGACTATTACCCTAACTGGTATTGGTGGAATTGGAAGAAGTAGTAGTATCGGCATCGATGTTATTGACACCACCATCTATTCACAGAACGGGAATATCAGCCTAAACGGCACTGGCGGCAACGGGATTAATAATGGATGGGGCATTCAATTGCGTGATGGCAGCATCATCCGCTCTTCCGGAAACGGAAGTATTGCTTTAATAGGGACTGGTAGCGGTAGTGGCAATGACAACTACGGTATCGTCATTCGAGAGCAGTCCACGAATGATTCCAGCGTAATCGAAGCAACTGGGACGGGAAATATAACCCTAGAGGGTACTGGCGGCAACGGGATAGAAGACAATTCTGGAATACTGATGGAGTCAGGCTCTAGGCTTTTTACAACCAGTGGAAATATTAGCTTAAAAGGCACAGCTAATACCAGCGATGCAGATTCAAGCCACGGCATCTTAATCAGAATTGGCAGCTTAGTGCAATCGACTGGAGGAGGCTCGATTGACATGACGGGCATTAGCAATGCAAATGGTGACAATAACGACGGCATTGCGATGATTCGGGACACCGTTGTGGCAACAACCGGAACAGGAACTATTACCCTAACGGGGACTGGCGGATATGGGACAGATAATCAAGGTATCGCTATTTTAGACCCCAACTCCCAAGTGACTTCACAGAATGGAAATATCGTCATCAGGGGAACTAGCAGAGGAACCGGAAACAGGAGTTATGGGGTTTGGATTGGTAGGAATGGCGATGGTGTACTCCGAACGACTGGCACGGGAAACATTATCCTCGAAGGCATGGTTGAGGGGACTAACAACAACAGTGAGGGCATTTTCTTTGGAAATGGTGGCGCACTCGCCGCAACGGGAAGTGGAAATATCAGCCTCAGCGCCAACCAAAACATTATTACTCGTAATATCATCACCTCAGGTGGAGCGATCGCAATCACTAGCAACAATGGTTCAATCAATACTAGTGCCGGAATCCTTAGTTCTGCTTCTCAAGTTGGCGATGGCGGTGCAATTACCCTTTCTGCTAATAATGGCAGCATCACGACAGATACTCTCAGCGCGTTAGGGAATAATACTGGCGGTGCAATTGCCCTCAATGCAGCAGGTAATATCACGATAAATGCGATCGCTTCCAGTGGTGGCAACGGAGATGGCGGAACTATTAATATTAATAGCGGCGGCGAAATTAATATCAATAACGACAGCAGCGTCGTTGGTGTGAGTGGGGTAAGTTCCGGTTCCTTGAACGGCAATGGCGGCGATATTTTGCTTAATTCTGCCAGCAACATTACTGTCGGTTCTCGTCCCATCTTCTCCAGTTCCGCGATCGGCAATGCTGGCGATATTACCCTTAATTCTGCTAGTGGTAACATCCAAGTCGCTGGGATTCAAGCGGAAGGAGGTACGGGTGGCACGGGTGGAAATGTTGATATTACGACAACCCAATTTTTCAGAGCAACGGGTTCTTTTCCCAATTTAGACGGGACAAATGCCAGTATTGCCACGGGTGGAGTTACGGGCGGAGGCTCGATTATTATCCGGCACGGGGGACAAGGAATTACACCTTTTATTGTGGGGGATGCTACTACAAACGGGACAGCAGGAGCAATCACGACAGGAAATGCATTTCCCATCCAAACCATCTCCCCCAATCAGGAATTTCTCAACACCCATACTCAAGAGAGAATTCAAATTATCTCTGTTCCTGGGCAAACCGTAGCCCCTCCACCCCCACCTTTGTTAGGGTCAAATCGACCTGATTCCAATACAATTCCCCAAGATATTCTAGCCAATTTAGTTGGGGAGCTTGTAGGAGCTAAAACGACAATCAACCCAGACGCGGTAGGCAGTAGCTCCCGATATGGGTGGACACTTCCCGAAGGAAGTCTCAACACAGATTACATCAACCTGCAAAACCTTCTGTCTCAAGGCAATCTCAATCAAGCCGTTACTCAAATTGACGAAGTCTTTGAGGAAGAATTTGAGAACTATTTGGGAGAAAATTTACCCCATGAAACCGCTACCGTCGAAGGCATTAGAACGGTTTTAAAAACAATTAAAAGCGAAACCAAAACTCAGCCTGCGATCGTCTACGCTCTCTCAACACCCCAACAACTGGAACTGGTGCTAGTCATGCCAGATGGTTCTCCCATCCGTAAGGTAGTCCCAGAAGCGAATGCGGCTGCCCTCAAGAAAACCTTAACCGAGTTCCGTCGCGCCGTTACCAATGTCACAGATTCCCGTGGCTACCTTGCCTCAGCACAACAGCTCTACCAATGGATGATTGCTCCCCTCGAATCTCATTTGGAATCACTGGGAATCGACACTCTCATCTTTTGTATGGATGCCGGGTTACGCCTCGTCCCCATGGCAGCATTACACGATGGGCAGCAGTTTTTGGTGGAAAAGTATAGCCTCGGATCTATTCCTAGTGTCAGCCTTACCAATAGCCGCTACAAGGGTGTGAAAGATGCCCAAGTGCTGGGGATGGGAGCATCCGAATTTCAAGAACTGGCACCATTGCCTGCTGTACCAACAGAATTGAACGTGATTACCCAACAGTTGTGGACGGGGAAATCCTTCCTCAATGAAGAATTTACCGAGAAGAATCTCTTGGCACAGCGTCAGCCTTTCGGCATCATTCACTTAGCCACCCACGCCGACTTTCAACCCGGAAAGGCGGATAACGCTTACATTCAGTTATGGGATAGCCAACTCAAGGTGAATCAACTGCGGCAGATGGGTTGGCATCAGCCCCCTCAAGTTGAACTGTTAGTTTTAAGTGCCTGTCGTACTGCCTTAGGAGATGTCGATGCGGAGTTGGGTTTTGCCGGATTAGCAGTGCAAGCAGGAGTCAAATCTGCCTTGGCTAGTCTGTGGTATGTCAGTGATGAAGGGACACTGGCAATCATGAGTGGATTTTATCAGCACTTGCGCCAATCCGACGTGACGATCAAAGCCGAGGCACTGCGGCGTGCTCAACTGGCGATGCTGCAAAAGCAAGTACGTGTGGAAAATGGTCAACTCCAAGGGTTAGACGAACTGGGTAGTATCTCCTTACCCCCAGAACTCGCCGGACAGAGTAGTCATGATTTCTCTCATCCTTATTACTGGGCTGCATTCACAATGATTGGTAGCCCGTGGTAAGCGCATTATAAAGTTAAAATTAACCTGAAAAATTCCGCTCAAAATCATTGCAAAATCTACATTGCTCCATTCGCTCATGCCTTTAGAAGCTCAAAACTTGGTCGGTGGTTACAGCACAACGCCCATTATTCACGGCATTAACTTAGCCCTCCAACAAGGCGAGTGGCTGAGCCTGGTGGGTGCCAATGGTTCCGGGAAGTCCACATTGCTCAAACTTCTTAGCCGCATCCTGTCACCGCACAAGGGTACGGTACTTTTGGATGGGAAAGCCATTCACAACCAACCCGCCCAAGTCGTCGCTCAAAAACTGGCAATTTTGCCACAACAACAAGCGGTGCCCACGGGGTTAACCGTGCGGCAACTGGTGAGTTTGGGGCGAAGTCCTCATCAACCTTGGTGGCAGTGGGAATTAGATACACAAGATCGCACAAAAGTCGAGGAGGCGATTGTGGAGACGGGGATTGAATCGTTGAGCGATCGCCCCGTGGAACATCTCTCCGGCGGTGAACGACAACGCGCCTTCCTGGCACTGGCACTGGCACAAGCACCACAAGTTCTGCTGTTAGATGAACCCACAACTTATCTGGATATTCACTATCAGCTACAACTGCTGGAACTGCTCAAACGGCTCAATCAGAAGCGAGGGCTGTCAATTATAACGGTACTGCATGAGGTGAATTTAGCTGCACGGTATAGCGATCGCATCGCCATGCTCAAGCAAGGGTATCTTTGGGATATCGGTACACCCGCCGCCGTCCTCACCCCGGAAAATCTCGCCCAAGTCTTTGGCGTTGAAGTTATTGTTCTCCAGACACCAGTGGGTGTGCAAATTTGTCCCATCGCCCCGTTTGGAGTTGAAGGTTGAAGGTTGGAAGGTTGGAAGGTTAGGGATCTTGCTTACGATATTGATTTAGCAGTCTTAAGACAGGGTTGAAACGAGGAGTTGTTTATGTTTCGTCGTTGGACTATTGCGATCGCCACCATTGTATTGAGCTTGGTTTTAATCGCGTGCAATGCTGCCACTAACCAGCCAACCGCCAACTCTACGCCCTCTCAAACGGCAGCACAACGAGTCGTCACCCTCACCTCTCTGTCCTCTGATATTGTCTATCAGCTCGATAAAACCAAACTTGTCGGCATCACAGGCAGTAAGTTATTTGATAAAGATGCCCGATTCCAAGGGATAACACAAGTTAGCAAAGGGCAAGCACCCCCCAACTTGGAAAAAATCGTTGCTCTCAAACCCAATCTTGTGGTTGGCAACAAAGACTTTCACGCCCAAGTCTTAGCAAAGTTAAAAGATTTGGGCATTACCACCCTCGCCACTAAAATTGATAAATGGGATGACCTCACAGACCTAACCCAACAGCTAGCTCAAGCCATTGGTGCCGACTCTGCTCCACTGTTGAAACGCTACCAAACTTTTTTAGGAAAATCAGCCAGCCAAGCGCCATCAACTCTCGTGCTCGTGAGTCGTCAACCCATTCTGGCACCCAATAAAAACAGTTGGGCAGGAGACTTGCTCAGTAAATTTGGAGCCAAAAATATAGTGGCAGACTTACAGAGTCAAAGTCCAACAGGCGGGTATGTCACGCTTTCGGCTGAAAAAATCCTACAGGCAAATCCAGATGTTCTGCTGGTGGTGAATACCGAGCAAACCAATGCGGAGCAGTTCAAATCTGAGCCATTCTGGAATAAACTCAAAGCCACTCAAAACAAGCAAGTCTATGTTTTTGACTATTATGGGTTGGTCAATCCGGGCAGTCTCGACAAGATCGAAGAAGCTTGTACCCGATTGAGAGAAGTACTCTCAGCCAAGGCGAAAGTCTAGATAAGGTGGGGCGAGTCACCGGATTTAGGATTTTGGCACTGACATAAGAGCCTTGAAATAAATTTCAGGCTCAGAGCTAAAACCTGTTAAAACAGGTTCAAACTCCTATCCGGTAGGTCTTTTAGTCAGTTTTAACTGACTTTAGCTTTGACGCCGTGCCGCTAGCGCGGTAGCTCCGCTTCACGCGCAGCGTTCCCGTTCGCCGTAGGCGTTCCCGAAGGGTAGGGTACTTTAGTTCAGGGCTTAAGTCAGTGCTATTCGATTTAGGATGAATGGCACTGCCAGCCCCTCCAACTTCAGCGCTGTGACTGACCTCGATACAATAGTTAGCGTGTCCCGAACTGACCCAAACCGATGACCCCTTCCTCAGACGTAGAAAATGCATCCCAGAGAAGCTTAGAAGACCTAGAAAACAACTACCTCGACGATGATGACTTGCCTAATGATGTCGAGATGTCGCTATTCGACCACTTAGAAGAGTTGCGGCAGCGGATTTTCTACTCACTAATTGCTGTAGCTGTGTGCGCCATCGGCTGCTTTGCGGCGGTTAAGCCCATTGTCAAGTTACTAGAAATTCCAGCTCAAGGGGTTAAGTTTCTGCAACTCGCTCCGGGGGAATACTTCTTTGTTTCCCTCAAAGTTGCTGGGTACAGCGCCTTATTAGTGGCTAGTCCCTTTATTCTTTACCAAATTATCCAGTTTGTTTTACCAGGACTGACACGGCGCGAACGACGATTAATCGCACCTGTCGTTTTAGGTTCTAGCGTCCTATTCTTCATGGGTTTAGGATTTGCCTACATTGCTCTGATTCCTGCTGCTTTGAATTTCTTTATTAGCTACGGGGCAGATGTTGTTGAGCAACTGTGGTCAATTGATAAATATTTTGAATTTGTATTGCTGTTGATGTTCAGTACTGGATTGGCTTTTCAAGTTCCAATTATTCAGCTTCTATTGGGTCATTTAGAAATTGTATCTTCGCAGCAAATGCTATCAGGTTGGCGCGTAATCATCCTCGGTGCCACTGTATTGGGAGCTGTGTTAACACCTTCTACCGACCCTCTTACCCAAAGCTTACTAGCGGGTGCTGTGATTGGTCTTTACTTTGGGGGTATTGGTTTAGTTAAACTCTCAGGAAAATGAGGGTTTTAAACGTTACTTTTGCCGAGAGCGAGTAAGCTCTAGGCAATAGGGAATTGCGTGACGATATTGAATGTTGTCACAGAAGCTATAGCGGTTCTCACCGAGGTGGGGTACGTCTTGACAGGGGAAACCGGAGTCTTGCTCCCCTCTCCGTGTTGGGGAGGGTGAATCGATACCTCACTCGCATGAGAATCGCTCTATCTCCATACCGCTAAAAATCTTCCAACATCCATTCGGATGCCCTCTCACCCATTTCCAGGGGAATACTCACAGCTTTACCCAGGCGCGGACGTTCGCGAGTTTCCTGGATATAAGTTTGTACCTGTGCTACTCCGCCCCAAGCGTTGAGATAATGAGCCACGGTATCTAAATGCTCTAGATAATCGGCCTCAGAGAGGGGAAAAGACGCCTGTTCCAGGTATTTCCACATGACCTGAACAAAGATCTTACCCTGAGTCCGTCGGATTTGAATGTCATAAGAGCGTCCCCACTTATAGAGCAGGAGTTGGCGCAAGTCCTGTCCTGTCATAGCCCTGTTTACCTTAACCACGAGTTTACATTTCGTTACAAATATGACGCTTCTTTACTTTATGATACGGTGTTAAAGAATGTAATAATACTCATAGATCAAGCCGTGAATCCTTGTGCTGCAAGGATTTTGGCAACCCTGCTAGCTATTGAATTGCTCTACATTCTTAGAGCGGGGTTTAATAAATCTGGGAAAATTACCAGAGTTGTTAAAAAAAATATACCGTTAGGCGTTTAGTTATGGCTCAAGTTTCTGGCTCGGCTGATGTTCCTGATATGGGGCGTCGTCAATTTATGAACCTCTTGGCATTTGGTACCATAACGGGGACATTTGTCGGAGCGCTTTATCCCATTGTCAAGTTTTTCATTCCTCCATCCAGTGGGGGTGGCGGCGGTGGTGTTACAGCCAAAGACGCTTTAGGCAATGACATTATCGTCAGTAATTTTGTAGGGAGCCATAGTGCAGGCGATCGCACCTTAGCCCAAGGACTCAAAGGTGACCCCACCTACGTGGTGATCACCGAAGATAAAGCGGTTGCTGACTACGGGATCAACGCCGTTTGCACCCATCTAGGATGCGTGGTTCCCTGGAATGCCAGCGAGAACAAGTTCATGTGCCCCTGTCATGGTTCTCAGTACAACAATGAGGGCAAGGTAGTGCGAGGCCCCGCGCCCCTATCTTTGGCATTGGTTCATGCCACAGTCACCGAAGATGATAAGCTCTCCTTTACCCAGTGGACAGAGACCGACTTCCGTACCGGCGAAGATCCTTGGTGGGCTTAAGAGTTGAAGGCTGAAGGTTTAACGGTTGATAGCGTAGCGGTAGCGAGCCTGCGAGCGTCAGGTTTTCCACACCGACAACCCCCAAGATTAGCTTAATGAGTTTTGAGTTTTTTGGCTTAAAGATGAGAACACCTTCGTTATCGGTGATGTGCAACGTCCTCAGCAAGCGGATAATCACCAGAACCCTTGTGCTTGCTTTGGCAACCCTGGCATTTTTATTAGTTAGTGATCTATCGCTTCCCCAGTCAGCTGCGGCTTATCCCTTCTGGGCGCAGCAAACCGCTCCGGAAACCCCTCGCGAAGCCACTGGGCGCATTGTTTGTGCCAACTGTCACTTGGCAGCTAAACCTACAGAAGTGGAAATTCCCCAATCTGTAAAGCCAGATACCGTATTTGAGGCTGTAGTTAAGATTCCCTACGATCTGAGTTCACAGCAGGTTTTGGGTGATGGCTCCAAAGGCGGTCTGAATGTGGGTGCAGTGGTCATGTTGCCGGAGGGCTTCAAGATTGCCCCTGAAGACCGAATTCCTGAAGAGATGAAGGAAAAAGTGGGGGGAGTTTACTTCCAACCCTACAAAGACGGTGAGGACAATGTGGTTATTGTGGGTCCTCTACCCGGTGAACAGTACCAAGAAATTGTTTTCCCTGTCCTTTCTCCAAACCCTAAAACAGATAAAGGGATTTACTTCGGTAAGTACCCAGTTCACGTAGGCGCTAATCGCGGACGCGGTCAAGTTTACCCCACAGGCGACAAGAGCAATAACACCGTCTACAACGCTTCTAAAGCGGGTACGATTTCTCAAATTGCCAAGACAGAAGAGGGTGGCTATGAAGTTACCATTCAGACCGAAGATGGCGCAACTGTGGTTGATACAATTCCCGCAGGCCCAGAGTTAATCGTCTCCGAAGGGCAGAAAGTAGTAGCCAACGAGCTTCTGACCAGTAATCCTAATGTGGGTGGATTTGGTCAGGCTGACAAAGAAGTTGTCTTACAAGACCCCAATCGAGTGAAGTGGTTGATGCTCTTCATCGGTGCAATTATGCTGTCTCAAACGCTTCTGGTTCTGAAGAAGAAGCAGATTGAGAAGGTGCAAGCGGCTGAGATGAACTTCTAAATTTTCTCCGCTAAATTCCTAATTTTAAGGATAGGCTTTTGTGCCTGTCCTTTTTTTGTTGTCTATAGTCCAAAGGCAGTACTATAGCAGCCGCCAAGGCCACTCTTGACTCTCGCCAAATACTGAAACCTTGAGCCGTCAATATGCATCCCTTCTGCCTTCTGCGATATTCGACGACCCAGCGCGCCGAATCCTCTACCTCCTCGTATGAACTTCGGTGCCTTTGGCTATAAATTTAACTTTTGAGGGGGTTTGGGGGAGCGCCGGAGCTTTAGTGAGGGAGTCCCACGCTCTACCTGAAAGGTGAGCGCTGGGATACATGGACTCCTCCTCGTATGAGATCCGGTCGCTGATTTTATCCGGTCAATTCCGGTAAAACCAGCATTAGATATGAGTTTATAGACCCGTAGTCTCGTGTTAGAATTGACAACATGACTCTGATCATGAACTACTTCTACCGAATTTATCCAGACGCCAACCAAGAAGAAACAATGCTGCATTGGTTGGAAATTTCTCGCAAGGTTTATAACTATGCTTTGCGAGAAATCAAAGATTGGGTCAATTCACGTAAATGTAGTTTGGATTATTGTTCGCTGGAGAGAGAATATATCATTCCAGCCGATAAACCATTTCCTACCTATTACGCTCAACAGAACGCACTTCCCAAAGCGAAAAAAGAGTTCCCATTGTTGGAACAAGCCCCTTCTCAAGTTCTGCAAACAAGCATTCGTAGATTGCATGACGCCTGGAATTATTTTCAACAGAGAAAGTTTGGCTTTCCTCGCTTCAAGAAGTTTGGACAAATTAAGTCCATGCTGTTTCCTCAATTCAAAACCAACCCAATTACGGGATGGCAAATCAGCCTGCCCAAAGTGGGGAAGATGCCCATCAACTTGCATCGACCTATTCCAGAGGGGTTTGTAGTCAAGCAAGCACGGGTATTGAGGAAAGCCGATAGGTGGGAAGTCGTAGTGACAATTGAGTCTGATGTATCGATACCCGATGCTCAACCTCATGGAGATGCACTGGGTATTGATTTGGGACTGTCCAAGTATTTGACAACCTCGGATAAAGAGTTTATTGCTAGACCCCGATTCCTGACATCCTTGTACCGCAAGCTGGAATTGCTGCAACGCAAGTATGCCAGAACGAAAAAGGGTTCTAAGAACCGTGAGAAAGCTCGAATCAAGGTTGCCAGATTCCACAACCACATCACCAGCGTTCGGAAGGATTGGCAATTTAAACTGGCTAACCATCTGTGTACCAATGAAGGTATTGGGATGGTGTTTGTTGAGGACTTGAATTTGAAGGCAATGTCCAGGGGTATGTTGAGAAAACACACCTTGGATGCCGCTTTTGGTCAGTTTCTCAATCTACTGGAGTGGGTGGCTAAGAAGCATCAAATCTACTTCCTCCGGGTCAATCCAGATGGAACGTCTCAAACTTGTCCCAAGTGCAACACGCATACGGGCAAGAAAGAACTTTCCGAACGCGTTCATAGATGCGGTGAATGTGGGTACGAAACAGATAGAGATCATGCAGCATCAGAAGTTATTAGGTTGCGTGGTTTAGAACTCATTAGTACGCAGGGACTCTGCGGAATAGAAAACGCCTATGCAGTCGGTCTGCCGGGGATTGATGAAAGTCAGTCTAGGTCAGAGGCGAAATCCCGCAAGGGAAGAACTAGGAAAGCCAAATCGTGAGGTTTGGAAGCCAGCGCTGTACCCGTAGGGTCAGCGTCTGGAGGATGTCACATATTGTCTCAAAAAGATAGCAATCGCCTCGGTTAAGGGGAATCTAACATTAGACCGCAGAGCAAAAAATGGGAAACTAGGGCAATGGCATCCAATGACTTCCAACCGGAACCGATTGTTGCTACAGAGCAAGAGCAGACTCAGTTGGCAAAATTAGACGAGATTTTAAATACCCCGATTGAGGGGGAAATGGCCTCATTACCACGACTGTCTACCTCAACAGGTGAGCAAGTCGAACTTCCTGAATCGGTATTTCATTTGCTGCGTCAAATGGTGCATCAGTTACTCTTAAGCAAGAGTGTAACCATTACAACCTTTCACCAACCCTTAACCATCTGGGAAGCGGCCACTTTGCTCAATGTCCAGTCAAAAAATGTAGAGCAACTCCTCGATACAGGAACTATCCCCTTCTCTCAAGCGGGTATGCTACGCCGGATTCGCTTGGAGGACCTAATGGCCTACAAAAAGCAGCAGACACAGATGCGGCGGCAAGAATTCGCAGAACGGACGCCGAACAGCCAAGAGTTGAAGCCCGGTGAATAAACAGTAACCTCTTGTATCTGGCTCAACAAGCGATTGACTCGGCACCAGTGTTAGCAGCCTTAAGAGCGTCGATGTCATGCTAGTTAATCACAGGGTTACAAGAGCGGCGATCGCTTCCTTAATAGTGATCTACAACCCCTAAGCGTACCTGTAATACGAGATACTCACAAAGGTCGATACCCCTGAGCGGAAATCAGAGGATAGTTGATCTAAGAGAAGGTGTTGTCGATTTTCTCGAACGTTGACGAGCTAACTCCAGTCAACTGAAGGATGAAGGATGACATCTCAAAGATGAAATAGCCCATCCCCACACTCTCCATAAACAAGTCAGGGCTAGAGCTTGTCAGTCGTCAGAAGACTTTACTTTTTATCCTTCACATTTCACACTTCTTCAGCCCCTTGTAGGTAGTTGGATTTCTTCCGTGAGGTGCCTATGAAATCCGTCGTGAGTCGAATTAGCTTATTGCTGGCAGCATTACAGCTTATGGGAACGCTGGGTGCAGAACCTGTGCAGCCACGAACCCTGAAGCCAAAGTCTGACCCTACTAGCAGCCATTCCCTTACTCAAGGGCAAATCCTTCAAGTCCAAGCGGATATTCCTGTTGTTCCTGCACACTTATTCGCTCTTGACCGAGATAATCTTTCTGTTGCCGTGCCGCTGATCGAGCGAACCTGGGAAAAGGACTTTGAGGAATACTTTGGGGCTAATTTCTCAAATGACTCAATGACAGTCCAGAAAATTGCCGATACTCTGTCGCAAATCGCGACTCAAACAGGGAAAAAGCCGGCTCTAATTTACATGGTTCCTCGACCGCAACAACTGGAACTGATAATGATCACGCCCGATGGTAAACCGATTCATAAGCGTGTCTTAGCGGCGAATAGCGCTGAGTTGCAAAAGCAAGCCCAAGAGATGACGCGATATCTGATCAACCCCGTGTTCAGAAACACTACCAAATATCGAGCACCAGCCCAGCAACTTTATCAGTGGATGATTGCCCCACTAGAGGTAGACCTTCAAGCTCAAAAAATCGACACGCTGTTGTTTTGCGTCGGTGGCGGTTTGCGGACTTTACCTCTAGCTGCGTTACATGATGGGAAACAGTTTCTGGTAGAAAAGTATAGCTTTTCCCGCATTCCGGCTTTCAAACTAACCAGTAAAGTTTACACCGATTTGAGAAAGTCGCCCGTACTAGCGATGGGTGCGTCGGAATTTAAAGACCAAAATCCCTTGCCGGCTGTACCCATAGAATTATCGACAATTACGGCAAGCCTAGGGCAAGGGAAATCCTTCCTCAATCAAGAGTTCACCCTAACCAATCTCCAATCACAACACGCCTCACAGCCCTATGAAATTATTCACTTAGCCACTCATGCCGCCTTCCAACCCGGAGAACCGAGCAACTCTTACATTCAGTTTTGGGACAAGAAGCTAACGTTGGATCAGATGGGGCAGTTCCCTTGGAACAAGACACCCCTAGAATTATTAGTGTTGAGTGCTTGCGAGACGGCGATCGGAGATAAGCAAGCGGAGTTAGGCTTTGCCGGGTTAGCCGTGCAGGCCAGAGCGAAGTCAGTGATTGCTAGTCTGTGGGAGGTCAGCGATGCCGGAACATTAGGGCTGATGACACAATTTTATCAGGAACTGAAAACGGCACCCATTAAAGCTGAGGCTCTCCGCCAAGCTCAGATCGTGATGCTCAAAGGACAGGTGCGATGGGAAGGGGGTCAGTTGCACACCCCCACACAGACGGTTCCTTTACCCTCAGAACTAGCCATGATAGGGAATGAGGATTTTTCCTCACCCTACTATTGGGCCGCTTTTACCATAGTCGGTAGTCCTTGGTAGCTCTAAGAACACGATCTAGAGAGGAATTGGGCAAGGAAAGTTGAATGTTCTACCCTTTCAAGCCACTCCTGCTGTTGATAGGGAGATAAACTAGCGATGAGCCAGCCTCTGCGGATTCTACAAATTATTCCTTCGATTTCCCTGGTTTATGGAGGCCCAAGTCAGATGGTAAAAGGGCTTTCATCAGCATTAGCCTCTCAGGGGATGGACGTTACAGTACTCACAACTGACTCGAATGGAGATGTGGGACAACCACCCCTGGATGTTCCCTTGGATCAACCCGTCGAGCAAGATGGCTATCAAGTGCGATACTTTCGGTGTTCTCCATTCCGCCGCTACAAGTTTTCCCTTGACCTTTTGCGATGGTTATGGTATGAATCCAGAGGATTTGATCTGGCTCATATCCATGCTTTGTTCTCGCCTGTGAGTACGGCAGCGGCTGCGATCGCACGACACAAAAACCTACCCTATATTCTGCGTCCCTTAGGCACTCTTGACCCAGCAGACTTACAGAAGAAGCGGCAACTCAAGCAAATCTATGCTGCACTGTGGGAACGATCTAACTTAGCCGGTGCGGCAGGTATTCACTTCACCAGTGATCAAGAGGCCAAGATTTCGGAACGTTTTGGCATTCAGACACGAGATTTGGTGATTCCGCTAGGAGTGACGCCGTTAGTAATGCCCCCTCCAGGAGAAGCGCGGCGTCAACTGGGTATTTCAGATAACCAGCCTTTGCTGCTATTTATGTCCCGAATTGACCCCAAAAAAGGTCTAAATTTGCTCATACCAGCAGTGGAAAAACTGTTAGCAGAGGGAGTTAATTTTCACTGTGTTTTAGCAGGAGCAAATCCTCAAGACCCCGATTATGAAAGTCAGATTGCCGAACGAATTAAGACTTCTCCTCTGTCCTCCTGTACTACGATTACGGGTTTTGTGACGGGGCAATTGAAGGCGGCTTTATTGCAAGATGCGGATTTATTTGTCCTACCTTCTTACTACGAAAACTTTGGCATTGCAGTGGCAGAAGCGATGGTTGCTGCGACGCCTGTGGTGATTTCTGACCAAGTTCATATTTGGGAAGAGGTTGAAAGGACTCAGGCAGGCTGGGTTTGTGCGTGTGATGTTGATGCTTTAACGGAGTGCTTACGCAAGTCACTTCAGGATGCTGGGGAACGCCAGCGCCGAGGAATGAAGGGTCAAGAATATGCTTTGAAGAATTATAGTTGGGATGCGATCGCACAGCAGACGATTCAGGTTTATCGGAAAATTCTAGCCAATCAACAATGAGTACACGAGACTAAGGATATCCGGTCGGTACAAGCCTAAAGGAATTGAAAGCGGCTATTTATGCCAGTCCCTCTTTAAGTTCAAGAGTACTCGGTTTCGCCCCAGACGGTACAGAGATACGCGTAATAGGTACATCGCGAGACCAATCAGGTAGTAGTCAGGAGTGGGCAAAGTATAAAACCAGCCTTCCAGGTAGCGGCGGAGTGGCTTATATCCCTTTTGCCAGTCTCCAAAATTGCAAAACTGCTAGTGGTTCGACCGGAAATAATTGCAAAGACACTTACGATAGAGGCTACAAAGAGGGTTACGATCAAGGCTACCAAGCCGGTCTTGACGCCGCGAGGAGAAGGCTAGAGCGACCGTAGTAAAGGTCAGGGTTGCCATAGGCTTGCATTGAGTCCGCTTGCCACGCTAGCAAGAGCGCAAGCGCGATAGGCAGACTTCGTTGTTATAGCCCCAGACTTTTAGGATACGGTTGGCAAATAGCTTTAGGCGACTCATGAGTCGCCCTTACCCAATTTTCACTAAAATTTTAGATCGACAATTAGCCTAACAGCATCATTCAACAGCAAAGAATTTTTTCCAATCTTTACAATTACTCGATATTCGCTGACCAATAGTAAAGGTTTAGCGCAGATTGGGTGAGGTCTTCTAGGGGGTTTGTTCAGGACGCCAAAGCAATGGCTATTCTGGCTGAATTAACAATTTTCTAAACAAGACAGCTATAGGCTGATTATAATTAGGGACAAGTATGATTTTATTGTGATTCCAAGACCTGTATTTGAAAGTAACGTAGTTAAGCCCCTTAACACCTTGAAACTTAATTGTTTTATCAACTGTATTGCCTCCTGTCATGCGCTCCAATCTTAAGATTGTTGCTCCATTTGCTTCAACCACTACATCTTGACCGGGAATGGGATTATCAAACCGGAAAGAGACTGCTAAAGTCTGACTTTGAGGAAGTTTGAATTCTAATTTGCTTTCAGGCCCTAAACCCCAGCGGCAGTCGCTAATTGTATCTTTTGCTAAAGGATTAAGACCACGAATAGCCAAAAAGGTCTTTTCTGAGTTAGGTTTAATTAAATTAGATTCTGAAAAACTTAGAAAAGGTTCAAATTTCAGCGCCGTACCTAATTCTAAGTTAACTTGATTTCTTAATTCAGTAGACTTCGGTAAAAATTTCACTCTACCTGCTCCTGGAACTACTGTTTCGACAGCAGGATTGCCAAATCGTTCATAAAATTCACTAGCACAATTTCTTGGTAATAAATCAACATAAAGATTAATACCAGCAAAATCATTTAGCTTATAAAAATCGGTAAAGAAAGCCCACTCATCAGCTCTAAAACATCGTGTTTGAGAGACTGCAAGATGAGGAGATGGATTATCTGGAAAGAAGAGCTTGTTCCATCCTGCCTGAAGGTATGGCTGAATTTGGGAAGGATGTAAGCGACCAAAGTACTGACCTAAAACTTTCTTTTCGTGAAATCTTCTCAATCCATAAATACCAGCAGTTTTCAAGTAGTATGGGCAGAGTTCTGTTCCACCTACTCCATTCCCACCCACCGCACAGAAGGGGAAATCTAAAACAGCTTCTCCTGGTGTTTTTTTTACATAATCCATATAAGCAAAAAAAGTTTTATCAAATGAGTATGGCTGATAATTAAACTTTACATAATAAGCTGTATATAGTTCAGTGCAGGCTAGAATAACCAAAAGGAATGGAAGAATTTTTTTTAAAATTAAGGGCAGATTATTTAAGTTAATATGTAACGCCAATAAACAAAGTATAACTGGATAAATATTAGTACTACGCTCAGTAAAACGGTTAAAAGCAAACCAGGGAAAAATGCGCAGTGTTGGAAAAAACTCTGGATTATAGGATAGGCAAAGCAGGAATACAATAATCAATGGGATAAAAATAATGGCTTTTTTACGTGCTTGCCACAAACCCAAAACTCCAATAATAGCTAAAAACAATCCGGGACTCCCAGGAAGAGAACCTGCTGGTGAATCTCTAAATATTTTTGCAAATACTTCACTTAATTCATAGTAGGATGGCATTAAACCTGTTAAACCTGGTGGTAGTAAAGGAACAAACAATCTTAAGGGATTAGTCCACCAGGCACCCATAGGGATTTCCCTAAAATCAAAGCTTTTAGCTTCCTTGGCAATCTCTAGTGCTAAGGGTAAATATAGGTAGCCAATCACACTAGTGATAATTAGTAAGAATAAACACAAGTGAGGAGACTTCAAAAAATCCTGCTTGTAGGTTTCTAACAAGCTCTTAAAAAGTTTACTAAACTTCTGTTTATATCTGAAATATCTATAAATTAGTAACGTTGTAACAAAAACAGTAGAAACTGTAAAAGAAACTAAAGCAAATCCAGCTATATATCCTAACCCCTGTCCAAAACTCAGTATCAATAAGCAAGCTCTTACCAAAATCATTGATAGAGGTATGCTTTGTCTCAAAGTAACTCTCTTTACTATAAGAAAATCGGCAATAAAGCTGAGCGTAGTCCAGTGAATTACAGCATTATCAAAATGTATTGGGTACTTCTGTACTGCATAAAAATTACCAAAAGAGACAATGACTGCTGCTCCAGCAGCACGTTGAATTCCATAATCCCGAAATAGTAATAAAAAAGTTCCTATGACTATAGCTAATATGGTGAAAAAGTAGTAAATCTGTAACCATGCACCAATACCAAATAATAGGTATAGAACGGCATAGAAAGTATCTTTTTCAATTCCCCAACCTTGGAATACGCTATTCGTGCCGTATGGATAAAATACTTGGTTATTCGTCAAATCTAAATTCGGGAGTGGTAATATTTTTAGATTTTTAGAGAAGTAATATCCCATATACTCCCAAATCCCCAGGTCTTCAATTCCATCTAAGGGTTGAGAAAAGTCTTTTATAACTAAAAGGGCAAAAGAAAATGATAAACATATCAACAAAAAAATGAGTAAAAATATTAAACGAATAGTTTTTTTCAGAGCTTTAAGCTTTTGAACCTGCAGCATATTAAATAATCGGAGATTTCTCTTAAGCTAAATAACGCTGAATCAAGGCATTTGTAGGTAAAAGGCGAAAGCTTACTTGAGCTAAAGTGATACTACAAACTTAAGTTAAGTCAGTACAATTTAACTTAAGCAGAAATTCCTCCGTTCGATGCAATGCGATCACCTTTGATTTAAAAGGATTGCACCTACGGGGGAACTGCTGCTTATGTTTTGCTCAGTAGTCTTTGAGTTCCGGGATTGACCTTTTTTTGTTGTTCTTTATAAACACCTTTTCTTAAATGGCACCATGACCGAGGGCTAAACCAGCCACCAGCATCCCCAATACTAAAAAGGGTTGAGCGCTAGCTTGATACTTCACGTCATTTTTTAAGGGATCGCGCAGAAAATACATATCCTGGAACGTGATTTGAGGAATAATTAACAACAACAAAATTGCCGCATAGAGGTTTTGATGGATGCTGATTAAATAACCCGCAATTCCCGCTTGGAAGATATCAATCATCAGAACACAAATCCAAGCCGCCGTCCCAATACCAAACATAACTGGCAGTGATTTTAAACCGAGTTGGCGATCGCCTTCTACACTCTTGAAGTCATTAACTACCGCAATTCCCAATCCCGCGAGGCTATAGAACAAGGTCAAAACGACAATTGTCCAATTGAGCTGACCAAACAACGCATGACCCGCCCACCAGGGAAGGGCAATATAGCTAGAACCGAGGGCGTAATTCCCCAGCCAGCCGTTCTTTTTCAGTTTTAGGGGTGGGGCCGAGTAAATGTAAGCAATAAAGGCACCCCCTAGAGTCAAACAGGTGAGGTTAGGAAATTCATGACCCGCCCAAACGTCTAAGAGGTAAGCAATGCCAACACCCGCAAAAAGTAGCACTAAAATTTGGGTGACAACCTGGGGGATGGAAATGGCACCGGAAGGGATAGGGCGATAAGGCTCATTAATCGCGTCGATTTCGCGGTCATAAAAGTCATTTAAGGTTTGGGTATAACCCGCCATCAGAGGCCCGGAAAGCAACATACAGGCAGCAGCTTTGAGAATGTCTTCCAGCGTCCAACTATACCCACCCGAAGAAGCCGCCCCGCAGACAACCCCCCAGATTAGAGGAATCCAGGTAATCGGCTTCATCAACTGGAGGCGAATTTTCCAAATCGAGGTTTCACCTGGGGCAGCACCTTTCATCCCCAGTAGCTGCCGAGTTTTGGCGCTACGTTCGGCGGAGTTGTCACTTGTCATTCGCCATTAGTCCTTCACTAAAACGATATTGTCAAATAATTGTTTTGGAATTTAGCACCCTTGACCGATTGACCCCTTAATTGTGGGGGCAGCACTATGTTACGCCGTTGGTCACCGGCTTCAATGGTGACTTCCGGGCCGTATTGGGTGAGTTTGACCTGCTTTTTGTCAAAAGTGGGCAGGAACAATTGCACTTGACGAGAAAGAATATCTATGGTGATGGGTCTGGGTACCTGTGTTGCCTGTTTGAAATCGGGCAGGGCATCAATCAGGGGTTCCCACTCATCGCTAGAGGACAGCTTGGGAAGGGCGCTGACTTCCAAAGGTGCAAATTCACCCGTTAACGGTTCCGTCGCCGGGATTTGGTTGAGCAGGACACCCCCGACGGTAAGACCGACTTGTTGGGAACTGCCCCAGAGGAATTTGGCAGTGGCAAGGGCTGCTGTATCACCACTGGTGACTAAGTAGGCAGCAACGCGATTGGGGTCAGCGATCGCGGCTTTTCCCTGATCGAGTATCGTATTAGCCTGCTGGGTGGGTTCTTTGGCAAAGCTTTCTCCAGTCCAGGACACATTCAGGACTGCACTGGTGACTGGTTGGATGAAAGGCGATAAGGATTTCCAAACGTCGGAATCTTCTACAACTTTCCGAAATCGGCGGATGTACCAGCTTAAAACCTCTGGCATCCCCAGCATCCGGAGGGTCGCTTGGTCACCACTACCGTCGTAGATGATCACATCATATTTACCGCTTTTGTCATACTCCCGAATCGCGTTCAGCGCCAAAGCACTGTCCATACCCGGTAAAATGCCCAGTTCTTGACCAAAGACACTTTTGAGAGTGGGCGATCGCAAATATTGCGCTTCTAAGTTTTTGACCTCTTCCCAAGCCCGTTCCAGCAGCAATGTACTGTGTAACTGTACGGCTGTGAGGTTAGCCCCAATTTCCTGAGGGTCGGGACTGGTGGGTACTCCCAGTAAAAGCCCCAAGGCGGGGCCTGGGTCTTGTCCTACCAAAAGGACGCGTTGACCGAGGCTGGACAGCTTTTTGGCAGCAGCAATAGCGATCGTTGTGCGACCGGTGCCGCCTTTACCCAAGAAGGTAAGTATCAGGGACATTGTTAATTGTCTACGGGTTTGAGTTCGTCTTCAAAAAACCAGGTTGTGTAGTTGTCGTCAAATTTAACAACAACGCCAACGCCGCTACCATCCGTCATTCTGAAATTTTGTATGGTGCCGACTTTCCCTAGTTTACTCACAGTCGCCGGAGACACCCGATCTCTCAGGCGATAGACTTTTACTTTTTGCCCGATCTCCATTATCGTTTCCGTTACGATGAACCATTCCACAGTGTAGCGGAATCAGGGGCTTTACAATAAGGTGGAATTTTGATGTGTTAATCCCAGCTAACAATTTTGCCAAAAGATAGCCACAACACGACATTGGATAGAGCGATCGCAACAGCGCCCTTTTCACCCCTCATCGCCCCTATTTCCACCTTGAGAAACATGACAGGAGGAATTTTTACACTATCGAGTATCACCGTTAATAGCGACTAGACCCTTAAACTTAAAACAAGTGATAGTCCCCCATCAATGTAGAGCCAGAGGCAGTGGGAACTCTACTGTTTGACTCAACTTCAAGGGGGATGGGTGGTGTGGTGTGGTGGTTGTGATCAAAAATGCGATTGTTACTCAAAGAAATCAAGTTACTTGTCCGTAAAGTTGGAAAGGTTAGGCGTTGGCTGCCCCTAAGTGAGCAGTGGTGGACAAAGTTTGACTTGCTGCGGGCTTTAGTGCGGCGCGATTTAGAGGCAAGATATAAAGGGTCAGTTTTAGGAAATTTGTGGCCTTTGTTGAATCAGCTATCACAGTTGCTGATTTACACTTATGTATTCTCGATTGTCTTGAAAGTGAAGTTAACCCTCAAGGGCTTGCCAGAAGATAACAGCGTGATCTTCGGATTATGGTTATTTGCGGGTTTGCTTCCTTGGATAGCGTTTACAGGTGGATTGGTTCAGTCAGCGAGTTCGGTGATTAGCCAACCCAATTTGGTGAAGAAGGTCGTATTTCCACTAGCGTTGCTCCCCTTGGTACCCATTTTATCCACCTTTATTGAGAGCGCATTTGGCTTAGCTGCCTTAATTGTGTTGGTGGCGGTATCGTCCCATACCCTGCATTCTACCTTGGCACTATTACCGCTCATTTGGTTACCCCAATTACTTTTGACGGTTGGATTGGGATATCTAGCAGCAGCGCTAACCGTATTTTTGCGGGATATTCCTCAAACGTTGGGAGTTGTTTTAAATCTTTGGTTTTATCTCACACCCATTGTCTATCCGGCTTCTATAATTCCAGAAGCGTTTCGGGGTTGGGTTTTTTGGTTGAATCCTCTAGCCGCGATCGCAGAAATTTATCGCGATCTGATATTAACTGGAGAAGTTAAACATTGGGGAGAATGGGGAATTGCCTCAGCTATTTCTTTGATTGTTTTTTGGCTTGGATTCTGCTGCTATCAGCGACTACGTCCAGCTTTTGCGGATGTCCTTTAGCAACATCATGGCTGGAAGCTCACAAAAAAAATAAAACTTCCCTTTCATGAGCTTCCCCTGCTTCTTTTTAAATTAAAAACCTATCCAACATCCAGAGAAACCTTCTAGAAATCAGTGTTTATTTGAGGTTAACCCTCTTTTAATCCTACTTTTCGGACAAGCTATAAGCGCTGGGCAATGGCTCTATTTTTGATGAACGAGTAGGAACACGATGCGATCGCAAATATTTTTCGCCGATCGCAATTCCCACGACTACTCCAATCGCGCTTAACCCACTACCGATCAAGCCAAAATTGATAATAGCTAAAATGACAATACCTGTAGCCACAATATAGGTACTTGCCACTTGAGCATGAGGCCAACCTGCTTGTTGGAGGCGTTGGTAAAGGTGGCTGCGATGGGCTTTGAAGATATTTTCGCCACGCATCAGACGACGGATGAGGGTATACATGGCATCGCCAAGCAAGGGTAAAGTAACCGCTAGGGCTGACCAAGCTTGGATTGGGTTGTGGTTTGTATTGAGTAAAGCGATCGCTATACTAGCTCCCAAAACTGTACTACCTGCATCACCCATAAAAATTTTGGCAGGAGACCAGTTCCACCAGAGAAAGCCCAGCAAGGCGGCTGCCAAAAGCCAGAACAGGGGTTGATTGAGGTAATACCCCAAAAAGGCCAATTGTACGGCAGTGACACCTGCGACAAGACCATCTAGACCGTCCATGAAGTTGTAGAAGTTGATCAGGGCAGTCATGCCGATCAGGGTGAGCGCGATTGCTACAATTTGACCCATTAAGCCGAAGGGAGTGAGCCAAGGTTGCGGAAATGAGCCACAATAAGCGATCGCCACTCCAGCAACCGCTAGCTGAACCAAATACCGCGTCCCCGCTGGGACACCGCAGCGATCGTCAATAATACCAATCAGGGCTAGAGGAGTAAGGATGAGCCAAAGGCAGATGGGATTAAAGGTAGCCAACTCACGGGGTAGAAGTTGAGGGAAGTAAGTGGCTAATGCAGTAGCAATTGATCCGGTAACAGCAAAGGCAATGATAAAGCCCAATCCACCACCACGGGGAGTCGGTTTCGTATGGGAACTGCGATCATTAGGGATATCCAGTAGCTTTTGGCTAAATTTGTGTTTGATAACGCCTACAGAAAAAACGGCGAGGAAAAAACTGGCGATCGCCAGCACAAGAAAGAAAATATTTATCATTTAGGTCACACTCACACTCACACTCAATCATGCCTTGGCTTTACAGCAGCGCTACTTCTTGAGTAATTCCTTCTGCAAAGTTTCTGGGCGAATAGTTAAAGTCTTCTTTAGCGGCTTTATGGTCAAATACTTTGTCTTCATTCAATCGCAAGATTTGCTCCGAACTAACTGGCATTTTCAAACCGAGGGATTTCCCCAGTTGAATCAGACCGATAAATTGGTTGACAGGTATATTCCAGAGTATGGATTTCTTGCCTAGCGCCTGACTGGCAATTTGAACAACCTCGTTGTAACTCAATACTTGACCACCGGAAATATTGTATTCGCGACGGTAGGTTTTGGGATTGTCAAGAACCGCACAAATTGCCCAAGCCACATCTTCTACATGAACGGGTTGTTGTAATGATGTTCCGGAACCTGGAACTGGGATAATGGGCGATCGCTGAATCAGACGTAGTAATCGAATCATGTTGCGATCGCTGGGTGTACCGTAAATCATGGTGGGACGCAAAATGGTGTAGTCCAACTCACTGGCGCGAATCACCTCCTCTGCCGCTTGACGTACCACTTTACTCTTGGCATTGATTTTCGTAAACAGCGCCGTCGTACTCACAAAAATAGCCCGCTTGATTCCCGATGATTGGCAGGCTGTGACAATATTGGGGGCTGCACCAAATCCAATTGAGGCGACGTTAATCAAGGCTTTATAGCTGGGGAAGATACGACGCAGCGATTCTAAATCGTCCAAATCGCCTTCTACGACCTTCAGATTTAAGTTTTTCAGCTTTTCGGTTTGGGAAGAGGGTCTAACCAAGCAATCAAAGGGGATGCCGCGCTCAAGCAGTTGCTCACAGACAAAACCTCCCGTAAATCCAGTTGCCCCAGTCAGTAATACATCTGCACTCATAAGTCTTCTTGAATCGACGCCCAAAGTTTTTCTGCCACTTTGGTGCGGGAATACGTTGAACTGACCAAAGCCTGCCCTCGTTTACCCATTGCTTCCCGTTCCTCACGAGGTGTCTGAGCGAGTTGAATCATTGCCTCTGCCAATCCCTTGGCATCTTCAGGTTCTGCGGTGAAGCCGACTTGATGGACTTGAACTTCTTGATTGATGGTACCGCCGACAGCGACCACTACAGGTTTACCCGTCGCATAAGCATCATAAAGCTTGTTTGGACTGACCCCATAGCGGAATAAAGGTATATCTTTAAGCGTGAGAATCAGACCGTCAGCCGCCTTGAGGAGTTTGGGAATTTCGGCTTTTGGGATAGGGGGTCTAAATTCTAGGCATTGAATACCAGTAGCTTGCTCGATAAGCTGGGCTTTATCCGGTCCATCACCCACTAACAAAATCTGAAATCGATCAGGATGGCTTTGGTCGATGATTCGTGATGCTTCAACAATCGTGTTGAGGGAATTTGCCGTGCCGTGAGCTCCGGTATACATCAGGCAAATTCGATCAGGGTTGATATGGTATTGAGCTTTAGCCCGTTCAATGGGGAGTTCAACTTGGAACTGTTCAACATCAGGCCCATTGGGGAGCCAAATGACCTCAACAGCACCACGCTTGCTGATGTAGTCCACTAAGCCAGAGGCAAGGACAATTACGCGATCGCTCTCACGATACAGCAATCCTTCGAGCCAAGCCAAAACCCTCACTATCAGGCTATTGGGTGATTTTCCCCCAAGCTCGATCAGAACTTGAGGCCAGAGGTCGCGAACCTCAAAATAAAAGGTCGCACCTCGAAGTTTGGCGAGTATCCAGGCCGTAAAGGCGGCTAAAAGTTGCGGCGAGGAGCCAATAATCAAGTCTGGCTTTGGTTTAAGCAGACCGATGAGAAACAAGCTTAGGCAGAATGACACCATGTTCACATATCGTCGCCAATTATTGACTTGATAGGGAACGGCATAGAGCCAATTCCATTGCAGCCCTTCAAAGTTTTCCAGATGCCATAGTTGAGGGAACTTGAGTTTTAAGTATTGTCGCTGAGTCAGGTTGTAGTCTGAGGCGAAGACATTCACTTGACAGCCTTGCTTGACTAAAAACTGACCCAACTCGTACTGCCGGATGTGTCCGGGGACATCCGGAGTATTGGCAAATTGGTTAACAATCCAAACGCGAGGGTTCAAACATTGACCTCCATGAGCGACGAGGCGAGTGCTGTAGAAATATTAAGTTTTTTTGAGTATAAATTTGCGATCGACTTCTTAAATGACTGAGCTGCCCTACTCAAAGTGCCATTCGTAGGGGTTGCTGCTTTGCTTCATTAGTCCGCGTACTCCAAAGGAGAACCCGAAGGGTAGGAGGACTTAGTTTATATAGCCGCGATTTTTAATCGCTAGGGATATTTCTATAAAAGAATATTCTGCAATCTAAAATACCCAATCTTGCAAGCCGCATAATCACATTGATTCAAGTAATCCAAAGGATGCCATTCATTTTTGCTAATCGATTCAAAATAGCTGCCATCCTGCGGTGCAACTTCCGGCTCTATATGTGTTACATCAGCATAGTATATATAGCAAATTTCATTAGTCTGAGTCCCAACAATATACTTACCTAGCGGCAAAACCCCAACTGAAAAACCAGCTTCTTCATACACTTCTCTGATTGCTGCTTCCTCTGGCGACTCCCCTTCATCTATCCCCCCAGTAATTGGGCAAGGATAAAGTCTATGTTCTTCGTTAATATCGGGAATATCGATACAAAGGGGCTGCTGCCTAATTAAAACTTCCTACTCTCCTGTATTAAATTTACTTTTTCTCATGAGAAATACCGCAACTGAATCTCTGCCTTTTCTTTCCAAGTAATGAAAACCCCTGGCAGTTTCCTTCACAGTAATCCAGTCAGTCCTAAAAATGGTTCTCTCTTTGTTCATTTGACAGAATTCAGCATTTTATTTATATTTCGAGAATTGAGCCTTACAAATCCTAGCTAGGCTCTATGAATAGCCCGTTTTCAAATTGAACTTTTCCTTTGCCATTGCTCCACTCCCAAGTCACTTTAGGGCTAAAGTCAAGCATCAATACTGTACAAATCGTCTTACCATCAGGGGGCAATAAACCCTGAATTCTTAGGCATCCACGCGGGTAACGCCGCCCAAACTCAGGGGCATACCAGGATTGAGAAGTGTCGGCATCCATCCAAGTTACCCGATCGCTTTCCTCTAAACCGAACACCTTAATATACAACCGCCTTTCATGCAGTTGGCAGCAATACTCATCCTGATCTGGGTCATAAACCAAACTTAAACCAGGTGCAAAGTGCAGCATAGAGGTATATTCAGTAGCAAGCGCTGTTTCCAGGCGATCGCCCTTTGGGCAGTGCTGTAGGCGATCGCCAATCACAATTTCTTGACTTCCTAAACCAACCCAACGCTGATGCACCGCATTTAGAGGCGGTTTGGCATAGCCGTTATGGGCAGCACTCACCCACTGCCATTCGTGAGATTTACCTGATCGCACATTGAAAGGTTGAGCTTTACGACCAACGCGGAAACTCCCCCAGACTTCAGATTGGTCTTGATTGGCAATCGCGATCGTATTATGAGCTAATGTACTGCGCTCGTAAGACCGAATCTCGCCCCCAGCGTATTGACTCGTGCCTGTATCAACAATGATGGGTTGACCGTTGCAGTATAAGTCTACGGTTAAACAGTCGGCATGAGCATGAGGTGGTAATTCATCGGGGCAAGGTGGGGCATAGTCGAAGGCAAGTTCTAACCCATTGGCATTGCGGAGGATAGAGTAGCCGGAATCAGGACAATGGCTGCTTGTTGTTAACGGTTGGTAGGGAAGTAAGGGCATAGGTGAGGCACCTGCCGCTTGCAGCAAGCGAGTACATAAAGCATCAGTCGAGTGATTTGGAAATTGCCCCAACAACTGGCTTACCCAACTAACAACCTCATCTAAGGGGTTAGCGATATTGTAGGCGGCATCATTCCACAAGGGATAAGCACCATTAGACAAGCGGATTTTGGTGGCAAAGTCCAGCATCCGTTTCAGGGGTTCGCTGATGCTTTCCGGTACCGTCCAATCCGCACTTCGCAGGCAAGCAACCGACTCAGCCACGAGGTTAAGGACGATGAGATGATACATCGGGCTGCGCTCGTAATGTCCGCCATCCGGGAGAATTTGGATGGCTAGCTGTCGGGAAAGTTGATCTAGGGCAATTTTTG
Organism: Microcoleus sp. AS-A8; assembly: GCA_039962225.1. Lineage (NCBI taxonomy): Bacteria > Bacillati > Cyanobacteriota > Cyanophyceae > Oscillatoriales > Microcoleaceae > Microcoleus > Microcoleus sp. AS-A8. The sequence continues at coordinate 376,716 of JAMPKV010000002.1, read as the reverse complement.
CGATCGCTTCAGCTTGGGAATGATTAAAGTTCAAACCCCCAAGAATCAACGCTCTGAGATTTTCTAATAGATGATTGCCACCCGCAAAATATTCTTTGTGGCGATGCAGATACTGTACTTGAAACCACAATGAAGTCAGAACATCTGGTTCAGCTAAAAGAGGAATCGCTCTAGTTGCCAATATCCAGTTGACAATACGCAAAGATGTGGTATGAGGATGCCAACCATCAAAGGAACACAGGGGATTGGCGTTAATCCAGTCACAGATAAGGTGCTTGACCTGACTTAAGCTTTCACCCTCAATTTGCCCTTGTTGATAAGCTACGGTGAGGACTTCCCGTACCCAGTCGAAATAGTGCAGGTTAAATTGCCACAAACGAGGATAGTCTGGACTATTCCAAGTGATGGGAAATTTCAGTTCTTGCGGCTGGTTGAGAAAGGTGAGGGTGTAAGTGTCTTGAGGCGAGGGGATAGGGTTAAAGGGTTCGGGAAGTTCTAACGCTTGGAGATAGCCCTGACGTAAGGGAGGCGTTGAGATAGAGTTACCTACGGCTAGCGATTGGCGCAGGGGGAAGGGCAGGCGAGGAAGCGATCGCGATTGGATTTCAAATTGAACTCGCGCTGCTAGCTGACGGGGTGGAATATCGCGAATTGTACGAAACCAGCGGCCTAGATTCAATGTCTCGCTGCCTCCGCAATCTCGAAGCTGACGCGAGTCACCTCAACTAACTCCTCAAACGGAATGGGAGATGCTTCACCCGACTGAATAGCCTTGACAAAAGCGGCGGCACAGGCAGTATTGCCCTTATCCTGTCGCCATAAGTTCATGGTTTTAAATCCAGAGAAGCCGTAACTTCTTAACTTGCGGAAGTTATTCAACTGAAGGATATTGCCGGCACAGAAAACTTCTAATCGCTCTTTAGGAAAGGATTTGTGTCCGTTGGCTAAGTAGTGAACGCTGCCAAAGGAACCATCGGCAAAAGTGAGGGTAAAACTGACTTTATCCTCGCGAATTGCGATCGCTTCTTGCCCTCCTTTAGGTAAGGGAGATTGGGGAGGGTATTTCCTCAAACTTGTGGTTTGAACCGACACAATTGGAGAATCTGCGAGAAATCTCAGCAAGTCGATAAAGTGACACGCTTCCCCAATAATTCGCCCACCCCCAATCGCGATGTCCTGTGTCCAGTGTTCGGCTGGAATTACCCCGGCATTAACCGTCATGATCATTGCCTTGGGTTCTTTGAAAGGGGTAAGAAGGGTTTTGATTTGCTGAATTTGGGGGGCAAAGCGACGATTAAAACCGACCATCAGCACAGGGGCGGTACCAGAATTCGAGATAGAGGTATAGGTTGACTTGATTTCATTAAGTTGCTCACAGGTAATCGCCAAGGGTTTTTCGACAAAAACATGTTTCCCAGCGTTGAGTGCTTGGCAGACGAACTTCGCGTGAGTGTCGTGGCGAGTGGCAATCACTAAAGTGTTGATTTCGGAGTCAGTGAATAAACTGGCTGTATCCGTTGTTGCCTGCTGAATGCCAAATTTGCGACCGACATAAACGCCACTCGTCCCCCCACTGGTAGCAACAGCTTTAATCGGAACTCCGGTGGTTTTAAAGGCTGGGATTAAAACTCGGCTGGCGTAATTCCCTGCACCAATGCAGCCCAGGACGGCTTGATTTTGTCTTTTCTCTCCCCCTTGACCCCCCTCTATCCCCCCTTGGTAAGGGGGGAGGATAGGTCGAAACTTTTGTTCGTTTCCTTCTACAGTTCCAAGCTGAATGCTTGGGTTCAGCAGGTTATCAGCTAATTGGTACTCAAAATCCGGATATTGCAGCAGGATGCCGAGAGAAGGTTCATTGCTACCTAAGAGTTGGTACGCGGCAGGTGCTTGGTCGAGGGGAAAGCGATGAGAGATAAGAGGCGCTATGTCTAATTTGCCAGCAGCCAGCAGATCAAGAACGGCTTCAAAGTTCCGTTGTTCTGTCCAACGAACAAAGCCGAGGGGGTAGTCTTGTCCGCTTTCCTCGTAAGCTGGATCGTAGCGACCTGGGCCATAAGAACAGGAAACTTGAAAGGAGAGTTCTTTTTCGTAAAAATCTGCCCTGGAAAGTTCTAAACCCACAACACCCACTAAAACAATCCGACCCCGTTTGCGGCACATTTGGGCGGCTTGGTGAATGGGTTCGTTACTTTGGGTAGAGGCGGTAATCAAGACACCATCTACCCCTCGTCCACGAGAAAATGCGATCGCAGCAGCAACCGCATCTTCCCCACAGGAAAGATCTACGGTTTCCGCCCCAAATTGTTCAGCTAGGTTAAGCTTGTGGCGATCGAAGTCTATCCCTAAAACGCGGCAACCTTGGGCACGTAGTAATTGGACGGTTATTAAACCTATTAAACCAAGTCCGGTAACGACGAACGCTTCGCCTAAACTAGGTTGGGCGAGACGGATGCCTTGAAGAGCGATCGCACCCAGGACGGTAAAGGCGGCGGCTTCATCACTTACGGTATCAGGAATCTTGGCACAGAGGTTTTTCGGCACGCAGACAACTTCGGCGTGATACCCGTTAGAGACAATGCGATCGCCAATTCTAAACCCTTCTACTCCCGCCCCAACCTCTAACACCACTCCAGCATTGGAGTAACCCATTGCCAACGGTTGGTCAAGTTTGCTTTGAACCGCTTCCAGTGTCGGGATGAGTCCGTCCGTCTTAATTTTGTCCAACACCATACGGACTTTTTCCGGTTGTTGGCGGGCTTTATCGAGGAGATTCGCTTTGCCGAATTCCACCAGCATCCGTTCGGTTCCCGCCGAGACTAAGCTAGTTCGGGTACCGATGAGTAGATGACCGAATTTCACCTTCGGACAGGGAACATCTACAACCTCGGTACTACCCGTGCTAAGTGACTGAAGAATCTGTTTCACAACCTTACTTTGTCGCTTTAATTAGCATAAACAGCCCCTGATTGGGAAAAAAAGTGCGGATGATCCACCTTGGCCATAGCGATCGCGCCACCGTGAGCATCCAACCCTGATGACGTTGACCTGCTGATGAGGTCAAAAGGTCACCGTGAGTAAGAATTGTTTGAATCTCCACCGACTGAAACTTGCTCAGCAGTTGATGAGCTTCACTCACAGAATAAGCTTTCGTTCCCGGACTCTCTAAATATTTTCCATAAATTTCGTTCAAAGAGGTCAAGGGCTTGAACCCCAAAAGCGCATATCTAAGCCACAGCATGTAACCCACAAAACTGTATTTATGGTAAATCATGAGTTTTGCCACCCCTCCAGGTTTTAAAACTCTAAGCACTTCATCTATAGCTTTGACTGTATCAGGCGTGTGATGCAGGACGCCCCAGGAATAAACTAAATCAAACATTCCATCCTCAAAAGGTAGGTTCTCTGCATCGGCTACCTGTAATGTTGATGTCAACCCCAGTAGGTCAAACCTGCGACGAGTATGTGCGATCGCCCGTTGAGTCAAATCAATTCCGTAGAGAATGGCACCCGCTTCAGCCAACTTTTGATGGTCAGCCCCTAAGCCTATCCCTATTTCCAAAACATCTTTGCCTTTGTATCGGTCAAATTCAGCAAACTTTAAGATAAAAGGTTCTAGTTCATATCGCTGTTTAATTTGCTGGTGATAATCATCTTTATCCTGGGATTTCAAATACAGATTTTCACCACAAGCCGCTGCTTCCCAAAATTCGTGGACAGCTTTTTTATCTGAATTAATGATTGGCATTTTTTATAGTTTCTTGAAATTGGTTGTTTAAGCCTTCAATAATTGTTTTGACATGATGACTCCAGGTATAATGAGATAGTGCTTCAGCTCTAGCATTTTGACCTAGCGAAACCCTCCATTCGGCATTTTCAACCAGAAAAAGAATGCCATCAATTAAAGCTTGTCTATCTCCAGGTGGTGCTAAGACAGCTAATTCTGTTTCATCTCCGTTCGGCGCATTAAAAGGTAAGTGACCGACACGAAGACTATTTTGCAAAACTTGACCAATTTGTTCCAACTCTGACGCTAAAATAGCTTTCCCCATTACCATATATTCAAACAATTTCGTCGGTGAACCAAAGAAACGACTGCCATCACCATTGGGTAAATGGGGAGATAAGAGAATATCGGATGCCGCTAAATAAGCGGGGGCTTCTTCTTGTTTCACTAAACCTGTGAGAGTGACAAACGGTGCATAAGTTTCTCCAGTCAGTATTTCTCGTACCTTAGGCATTTTTAACCCATCGCCGATGAGTAAAAAATGCAGTTTTCGTTCTCGCAACCACTCTGAATTATTGTCAATCATTTGGCGAATAGCGGCAGCTAATACCTCTACACCATGCCACTGCCCAAATGTTCCAATAAAAGTGGCGACTATCGCATCCTTGGCAATCCCATAATCCTGACGCAATCGATCGCAGTCCTCCTGGCTGAAACGCCCCGGATCGAAAACGTTGGGATCGATACAGTTAGGGTAGAAGACAATGCGATCGCGCTCAACCCCTCTTTGGATTAACTCATCGCGCAATACGTCGGAAACCGTAACTATCAAATGAGCGTGCTTGAGGCAGACTTCCTCAACCAGAACCGCAAGGTCATGATACTTTAAAGGTCGTCCCCAGTTTTTCGCCACCCAAGCTTCAGAACCGTTGTATTCCAGAACTAAAGGTAGTTTCATTTCACGCGACAGCACCACCCCGGCATAGTTGGCGATGGACAATCTTTGGTAAATAAACGAATAGTGTTTTTGAGAGGCAAAGCGGCGAAGTTGCTCTACTACCATACGCTGAAAGCGGTAGTAGTTGAGTTCAGCGGGCATACTAAAAGCTTTCGGGGGTTGAAGTAACTGAAGGTTAACCCCTGGATTGAGCATCACACCCTCCCCCACTGAAGCAAAATCAACCGTATAATTTTGTTCCATCAGGGCGTTAACCACACCTGCAATATGCCCAACCGAACCTCCAGCCTTCACACCAAACCAGAGATTGGCATTTAAATACAGTAAATGTTGAACAGGGTGAGGGGATACACAGATACGCGCTTGCTTAACCAGCTGTGCCAATTCACGCTTACACTCAAGCATCGCTACTTGGGTTGCCACCGAGGCACCAGCCAGTGCCAGCATCGAGAGACTCGCTTTGCCACGAGATATGCGATCGCGTTTTAAGTCAGGATGAACCACCTCGATCCTGCGGGCATCTGAAACCGCTGCGATCGCTTCCAAAATAGGAAGAATGACCCGACTGTTAACATCCTCAATCGGTAGAAAAAGATAGTTTGCATTCAAAGAACGAAGGGTACGAATTAATTCAGGCAAGGGCAAGCGACGAAGTTCAGGTAGATTAAGATACGTCGGTGTAGAGCCAACTGACTTTTCAAAATGATTCCGAAAATCTTGGGACAATGGATAAACTATCAAGGCATAATCTAGCTTTTTCATCTCAAATTTTTCGCTTGTCTTCCCTTGATAAAGGGGGTTAGCCGGAGCTTTAGTGAGGAGGTCAATGTGTAGCCTAGTAAAAGTGGAAGGGTATTACATCTGTGGCACTATCGTGTTTATTGGTGGTTTTAAATCTTTTCCTTTCAGGAGAATTTTTTATCAGCTTTAATCATTAGATACCAACCACACCAACCCAAAATACGCTCTATTACAGAACGAGGCACTGGCGACAAATCCTGAAAACGTCCCAGGCTTACATGACACCTTGTAACTTCTACCCTAGAAAATTGAGAGAATAATGTTTTCGCCTGCCTGCGACTGTAAACCTTGACCAAAGGCATCGCCGAATCCAAATCACGGCGATATTCGATTTCTGACAAAAGTTGCCGCCATCCCTTGCGCCATAACCCACCCAAGATTAAGCCTTTCCATATCAGTACCCACAACATAAAATAAGAATACCGATGATACAGCCCAATGATTGCAGTCCCTTCAGGTCGTAACACCCGGTAGATTTCCCGAATAGCCGCCTCTGTATTCGGCGTATGATGAAGTACCCCAAACGCATAGACTAGATCAAAACTCTCGTCCTCGAAGGGCATCTGCTCAGCATCACCATAAATTGGAGTAGTACTCAGCCCTTCTAGTTTCAGATGTCGGGTTGTTTGCCTCAAGTGTTCCTGACTTAAATCTAATGCTGTCATGCGGTTGCCACCTTGAGCAAAGCGGAAGTGGTCGCTACCCAACCCCACACCAATTTCTAAAATATCCTTGTCCCGCCATTCCTCAAAATGCACCACTGAGTCAAACCAAGGTGCATACACTTTGTAGCGATGCTCTCGCACCGCTTGATAGAATTCCAAGGTTTCCGGAATTTTATCGGTCGCTGTACTCGCCCCGCAGGGGTCTTTGTCCCACTGTTTTTGGATTTCTAACTTATGTGCATTTAATTCCATTTTTGTCAAGCAGGTTGTAGACCCACTCAATTGAATTTGAGGGCAGGTTATCTGCTGGTATCAAGCCGATTATCAACGAAGTTTCTAAGGAACCGTTGCGCCGCCAAGCCAAACGCGGCGCTGATTTTACAACACCGTAGCTGGGGGAGATACGACCCATGCCCACTTCTAGTTGCCAGTCCTCAGCCTTACCCCAAACCAGAATAAAGTCTTGGTCGCACACTCGCAACCTTAGCTGCCCAGTTGCCACTTCCTGCACCACCACCTCAGGAGCTAAGTGTAAGGGGATATCGATTCGATGCTCCCCCGTTCCTTCAAACGCATCTTGTACAACTAAAGCATGGAGGATGTGGTTTAAGATAATAGTCCGCACGGGTCTTACAGGTTGGGCTAATCGTTGATAACCGCTATGGGAGCCACAAAAAATGTCTTGTTGAACATCGGTTTCCCAGCGTCGGACTTCCGGTAGGGCATCATTCTGGAGATTCCACAGATAATCGGGACGAATAAAACGATTAATTTCCTCGCCATCCACCTGTGGCGTGTTGTGATAAGCGGTTGAGCGAAAATTGTTGCGCTCTAGGTAAGACGCCGTATAGAGGTAAGCGCCACAATCGGAAATCAGGTGCACGCCGTTTAAAACCGCATCAAACGCCAAGCAGTCATTGTGACCATGCCCGCCTCGCCCTGCCAACCCTAATGGGCCACAATCAATAAAGATGCGATCGCCTTTGTCGGTGCCCTTTGGGCGATCGCATCCGTTCCGCATCACGTAAAAACCGCCATCGGGAAAGGCGATTGAGCGAGGCGCTAATGGTTTTTCAACATGGGTGAGCGAAGCAGCAGCAGTAGACCCCAACAGCCAAAAAATCTCACTACAAGAGCCTGCAAAGCCTTGGCACAATTCGGGAACAGTCCACGCCAGCCCAACTAAACCGAGCAAATATCGATGGTCGTTAATCGGCTGTCCGCCAAACGGCAACGCTCTAGCATCATCTGCATCACCCCACAAAGGAACGCTCTCACCGGGTCGAGAATAAGCCTCAGTGAAGTGTGCCATCGCTATCACTCGTTCTTTATAGGCACTGTTGACCTCTAAACCACAGGCTTCCCGATACAGTGCCGGAAGCAGAAATAACTCCAGTACCAAGCGGTGATAGGGCACGGATGCTTCAAAATCAACACCATCGGGGAAAACCTGGCGGGGGAGTTCTTCACTTAAAATATCCCAACCCAGCTTTTGCCAACGCTCTGGGGCAGCACCCTTACCAAAAAATAAACCCGCAAACACTAAACCTGCGGCATCGGCAGTGTAATGATTCCCATTAATGTCCGAACGTTCCAGATGACGCTCGGTAAATTCTCCATGTAGAAACAGAGTACGTAAAAAGCGATCGCGAAATCCAGTATCAGCCCACGCATTGCTGTGATGAAAGACATGAAAAAACCACGTCCAACTCAGGATACGCAGCGCCACTTCCATCGTGCAAACCCAATTCACACTATGGGCATAGGGATTGCTCGTGATCCAATCCTCTAATACCTCTCGAACCGCAACCGCATAGCGCTCATCTCCTGTTAGGAGGTATGCTTGTCCCACTGGTATGAGCCACTGTAAACGCGAAATTTCCCAAGGAATTTTCACATCGCTGGGGCGGTCTAGATTAGCGTATTCAATACTACGGATATAAGCCGATGACCAAGATATATCGGTTTTATAGTCTTTATGCCAATCAATCTTGCTGCCGAGTGCAATCAGCCCAGAACCCAGTAAATCAACCTGATGTAATAACGCACAATGAGCGGCGTTGAGAATGCGATCGTAATCGCCAGGACACAACTGCTCATAGTCCGCCGCGTTCAAGAAAGATGTATGAGCAACAAATGGACGCTGGCTCAAATAGTGCCAATAGGCATCCAGGTTGTCCTCTTCAGTAGCCTTAAGCAGTAGCCGCCCATTAAAACGTTTAGCACGAATTGGTGAGAGAAATCGGTCAGCTTCAGCCGTTAACTCGCTGTATAGACGCTGCGCGATAACCTTTGGGGGCTTTTGTAAGCCACGCTTCAACATCCCGATCCAGTCGCGACTCATGACCAGCCTTCTATTCCATCCATCATGGCTTTGAACTAACAGTTTGATTTTTGGCGATCGCAACGTTCTTCACGTTCCAGGTAGAAGACTGCATTTCATACGACCAATTTGCCAAAATAATTTTTATTGGCTTTGTTTCCTTGAGGCTGAACTTAGCCATCATATCTGATTTTTTAAAGCAATCGTCTTTGTCGGCATTCCTTGGGCAATTGCGCTGGCCTGACCAGTAGTAAGCTGTACTAATAAACTGCTGGGTTGTTGTATCCAATACACCAATATACAAGCCGCCATCGAGTACGTCACCTTTTACTCTAACTTGGTAGTCACCCCCCGGTAAAGATTCGGGGACTGACCAGAGTTGGTAACCACTATTGGATGCATCTGTTTTTACCCCAATGCCCTTTTCCTGGGAATTATTCCATACCTTCGCATTGGGTAAAGTCTCCCAACCCATCGGTAAATGCTCGCTCAAATCCCAATCACGCACTCTAGTTTCTTTCTCATTGTTTAAAGAGGGTGCTAAGGGTGATGATTGGACGGCATGACGCCATGTCGGGCCGGGTGGCATTGTCACAACAACTTTAAAGCTACCGGCATTTTTGGGATTTAATATCTCAATTTCACTAATCTCCACATAAGCCAGTACATCTTGGTAGGGAATGTAAAACTCTTGAAGCGAACGACGGGGCAAAACTGGGCGACCGTTAGTTGTAGAAATTGGGTTTTTCTTGGATAAGTAAGCCTGACGTAACTCCAAAGCCCCCAGTGGTTTACCATCCAATTCCCATTGAGTGTTAAAGGATGGGTCTTGCAATACCCAGCGCTTGTCTAAAAATACCTCAACGGTCGAATGCGTGTCTGGAATTTTTGCCGCAGAATTTTTTGGAGACTGGGTGCGGTTAACGGCTTCGTTATTGGCAAGGCTAACTAAACGTGCTGGAATATCAAACGCCTGAAGCAAACCAATGTAAGCTAAGGACATTCCTGTACATATCTGAGGAGATTGACCGGAAACGATCGCTTTGTACTTTTCAACCGTTAATGGAACAGGTACTTCTGCGATCGGGAGAAATATTTTATTCCGTGAGTAGACGTGGTCTCGGAGGATAATGGCACCCTCCCAGTCTGTCTTTGCCTGCTTCATCTCCGGAACAGTTTCTAATACCGCAGCTCTTAGATTAGAATAAATTGATTGGGTGTAATACGCTTCTGCGTTAGTGGCTAAATTAGCTAAACTCTCATTTTAACTATAAAGTTTTTGCAGCTCATTCTGAGGATGAAAGAAGGCTGTATGGGCTATGAATGAACGACTAAATAAAAACCCAAAACAGATCGAAAGACGTTTAAAATAGATTATTTTCTGCAAGGAAATATATTTGTTTTATAACAAGTGACAGCCAATTATCCCAGTAGCTCAGAATTGGCTTCTGTTCAAGGATAGTTGTTTTATTTACTCAGCTAGGCGGTAGCTATCCGGATGTTTTTATCTGTATAGTAGATGTCTAGGTTATTGATATTCCCGTCAAAAGCTTTACGATAAGAGCATCCCCTGTATGTCAGGTTGTAATACGCAAATCTTGTCCACTTGAAGAGAACTAATGATCTTTCCGGTCGCTACAAGTGAATTTTTGCAAATTTGAGATGCATCCCGTGGCGATCGCTCCTACTATGAGCTGATACAGCAGCAAGATTCGTTTCCCTAAGTGAAAAAGCAGACTTAGATATAAGGCATTTACTGAGGAAAGAACGAATAATACACGATCAACAGCAGGTACTAAAAATTAATATTTAATCAAATGCACTCGCTAAAATTATTATAAGCTATCAGCAATTTATAGGTGCAAAGTTAAAATCTGTATAGACTAATTACTTTCTCAAGGAAGCAAAATTTCAATCTGACTCTCCCTCGGTCTCATCTGATGTATTGCTTCCACCACAGAGCGAAATTCAGCAAGTACCAGAATTGGGCTCCTCGGTTCTGAGCAATCAAGCGATTTACCTCGACTTTATCTAAAAAATCGGTCTGAGAGCAAAAGTCGTTCAGTTCTTGACGCGCCTGTTCACCCAACTTATCGAAGAACCATTCATACACAGGAACTCCAAACCCTTGTTTTTTGCGGTCAATGAGCTCATCTGGAATTAAGCCACGCACTGATTTTTTAAGAATGTACTTTAATGTGTCGTTTTTAGTTTTGATGGCTTCTGGAATGCTCATCGCTAGCTCGACAACTTTGTGGTCGAGGAAAGGAACTCGCCCTTCTAAGCTGACTCCCATGCTCATTTTGTCAACTCGCATTAGTAAAAGTTCGGGAAGGCGCAGGTTGAGATCGACATAAGTCATCCAATTCAGGTGCGATTTTTCCCATGCTTTGGTTTCAAAACGCTGGTAAATCGGTTTTAGTATCTCCCAAGAGGTGAGGTGAGCAAATTTTTGGCGCAAGCGGGGCGATAGGATAGCTTGCTTTTGAGCTTCAGTAAACGCTTCTGCTCCACTCCAGAATACAGGCTGATTTGTAGCTCCCCGACGCAGGAGTTCGTAGTAAAGTGTTTGACTTTTCCCTGCAAGCTGAAGACCCAAAAGACCGAGTTTTTTGAAGATTTGGGGCAATGGCAGGGCATTGTAGCGTTGAAGCTGAAGGAGAATTTTCCAACTGGGGTAACCCCAGAATAATTCATCCGCTCCCTCTCCGACTTGGCAGACAATGACGCCATTATCTCTTGCCAGCTTGGAGACGTAGTAAACCGGTACACAAACAGGGTCGGCAATGGGTTCATCCTGGAGGTGTACCATTTGGGGAAGAAAGTCGATTAAGTCATCGATGGTGAGCAGACACTCGTGGTATTCTGCTCCAACTTCCTTGGCCATTGTCTGGGCGTAATGTAACTCATTTTGGTAGGTCTGATACTCGCCCTTGTAACCAATAGTAAAGGTTTTGACGTTTCCCCCTTCGCCTTCGGAAAATAAGGCGGCATTCGTGCTGGAGTCGATGCCACCAGAGAGAAAGACTCCTACGGGAACGTCGCTGACTTTACGCAGTTTCACGGCTGTTCGTAGTTCGGCGAGAATTCGGGAGGCAATTTCGTCTTCAGAAACACCTACCAATGGTGTGGTGTAGTCCCAGACGTCCCAGTAGCGATGTTCACGGATTTGTCCATCTTCTGTGACTCGTAGCCAACAACCACCCGGTAATTTTTTGATACCCTCAAAAAGGGTTTGGGGCGCGGGTGTGGTGAGGAAGGAGAGGTAGTGGTAAAAGGCTTCTTCGCAAACGGCACGTTTTTGGTCGGGGTCTTGCAAAAGAGCTTTGATTTCTGAGGCAAAGGTGATGCGACCGTTATGGATGCTGTAATAGAGGGGTTTGATACCGATGCGATCGCGAATCAACCATAATTCCCGTGATTGAGTATCCCACAGTGCGATCGCGAACATCCCCCGGAATTTGTGCAAACAGTCAATCCCCCATTGCTCAAACGCATGGAGAATCACCTCAGTATCTGAGTGGTCAGTTTTCCAGCGATGTCCGCCGATTTGTTCTAACTCAGTGCGAATCTCGGCATGATTGTAGATTTCACCGTTGAAAGTAACCCAGAGAGTGCCATCCTCATTGCACATAGGCTGGGCAGCCGCTTGGGATAGGTCGATAATTGATAGACGACGATGACCTAGTCCTACTTGCCCGTTTTGAGCAATCCAAATCCCGGCACCATCTGGCCCCCGGTGGAACATGGTATCCCGCATCCGAGTCAGGTATGGCTCAGTAACGGTGAAGGTGCTATGTTTAAACGTCAGTGCGCCAACAATCCCGCACATTGTGAAACCTACTTGTAAATCCTTGAGATAGTAGCATCGATCTGAGTTGCTTGAACCGCCAACTCATTGAAGCAATGGCAGAAAGGATAGACCACTATGCAATTAGCCAAACTGGGAGCAACCCTAGATGCACAGCTAAGGTTAGCGAATCATGCCTATTCGCTGCTAAGCTATTGACGCTTCAAAACACAGACGAGTTTCCTGTAGGAGGTAGATTATGGAATTCGAGACTTATGCGATCGAAGCTAAGGTAGCCGCCTACCACTGGTGGTTTGTTGGACGGCGTCACCTGCTATCAAAGCTTCTCAAGCAATTAGCGCTTCCCAAAGATGCTTCCATTCTGGACGTTGGTACTGGCACTGGCTCTAACCTATCTGTGCTGCGTGAGTTGGGTTACACTGCTGTTAAAGGTATTGACAGTAGTATTGAAGCCATCCATTATTGCCATGAAAAAGGTTTTAAGAATGTAACTTTGGGGGATATTGGCAATTTACCTTTTCCGGATGGTACGTTTCAACTCGTCCTTGCTACTGATGTAATCGAGCATATCGATAATGATTTAGCCGCGCTATCAGAAATTCGCCGCGTTCTTGCTTCTGAGGGCCGAGCAATTGTAACAGTTCCTGCCTTCAAAATTCTTTGGGGAACCCAAGATGAGGTTTCTCACCACAAAAGAAGGTATTTAAAGAAAGAACTTTTAGGAAAAGCCAAAAATGTTGGATTTAATTGCCTAAATATATTTTATTTTAATTATATTTTGTTCTTGCCTATTCTGGCGGCTAGGAGTGTTATTAAGTTATTAAAACTGGGAGTAAAAAATGAAAATTCAATTAATAACGATTTTTTAAATAATTTATTCAAGGTTATTTTTACATTTGACGTTATGTCATCTCCAACCTTATCACCTCCTTTCGGCGTTTCTATATTGGCACTGTTGGACAAGCCAGACAAAGGCACTTAAATTGCAATGAAATTAATGTCATTCAATCATTAGACTTAGGTAGTAAATAGGGATATTATGACCGATCAAATTTCTCAAAAAACGATTGATGATTTCGGTAAGCAGTGGAAAACTTATCAAGATAACCAAGGATACTACGGGTCATCTGAACTATTTACTGACTGTTTTTCTCCCTTAGTTACTCCCGGCGAAATAAGAGAGAAACGCGTGGTAGATATCGGAAGTGGTACGGGTCGAATCGTTCAAATGCTCGTAGAACATGGGGTATCAAAGGTTTTAGCGATCGAGCCTGCCTCAGATGCCTTCGCGGTTTTGTTGAAAAATGTTAGTAACATTCCTGACAAAGTAACCTGTTTAAATGTAACAGGCGATCGCCTACCTGCTACAGAAGACTTTGATTATGTCTTTTCTGTAGGGGTTTTACACCACATTCCTGAACCTGTACCAGTTGTCAAAGCGGCTTACTCAGCTTTAAAGCCGGGGGGGAAAATTGCGATTTGGGTTTATGGCCAAGAGGGAAACGAACTGTACCTTTTCTTTGTTAAACCCCTGCGGAAAATTACGAGTTTACTGCCTCACCAATTATTGGCAGGTTTGAGCTGGATTTTTTATCTTCCTCTATTTGCCTACATCCAATTGTGCAAAATACTTCCTTTGCCCCTACATAAATATGTAACCAATGTGATCGGGCGAATGTCACCCGAGAAACAGCAGCTCATCATCTACGACCAACTCAATCCTGCTTATGCAAAGTATTACAGGCGTGATGAGGTTATCTCCCTCTTGCAGCAAGGTGGCTTTGTCGATATTGCTGTTCATCACCGACACGGATACAGCTGGACAGCGGTTGGAACCAAGCCAATCAATAAAGAGACAAGTAGTACCGCTACATAAAGAATCAGTTCACTATTTTTTAGCATTCAAATGATGAATGTATCCAAATTCCTTACCTTATTGCGTTGTCCTCAGTCTGGCGAAACTCTGCAACTAAAAGATAGGCAGATAGCCAATCTCTCAGGGCAATACTCTTATCAAATCAGCACCTCAGGTATTCCTCTGTTCGGGGAACAAGTTTGTTCACCAGATGCACGGATACAACAGCAGCATTATGAAGCGATCGCCAAAGCCTATTTACAAAATCTAGCTTATCCCCATACCCAAGAGTATATGGACTATCTCGACCGAGTACTCTTAGCAGCTGTTAAGGATGCTCATTTGGGAACCGTGGCAGAAATTTGTTGCGGACGGGGTGAAGCCTTTCTGCTTCTGGGGGAACGTGTCGAGCGAGGGGTTGGAGTAGATATATCTTTATCCATGTTGGAAAGTGCCCAGACAACGCTACCCAATGAAAATCTCTTCTTTGTTCAGGGCGATGCGACGCAATTGCCCCTACAAAGCGAAGCCTTCGATAGCGTGTTCATGCTAGGTGGTATCCATCATGTACGCGATCGCAAACAGCTGTTTTCAGAAATCTTTAGAATCCTGAAGCCCGGAGGCCAATTTATATTTAGAGAACCATTAAGTGACTTCTTTCTTTGGCGTTGGCTCAGAGCAATTATTTATAGACTTTCTCCTGCTCTTGATCACGAAACAGAATGCCCTCTCTTGTATGAGAAAACAGTACCTATTCTTCTCGATGTTGGCTTCCAATTAAGTCAATGGCGTAGTTATGGGTTTCTCGGTTTTTGTTTTTTTATGAACAGTGACGTTTTAGTTGTAAATGGGTTGCTACGTTTCATTCCTGGCATTCGAAGTCTGACACGACTTGTAACGCAATTTGATGATTGGGCTGTCCGATTACCTGCCTTTAAACGGGCTGGATTACAGGTTATTGGTCGAGCGCAAAAACACGTTTAGGCACCTCTATAAAAACTAAAAACTTTCTTGTTCAACCACTAGCCTAATGAAAAAAATTGAATTTCTGTTGCCACTTGAACGATGGAAAGTCTTCGGATTTCCTAGTTTAACGCTACTGATTCTCTTAGCTTTTTTACCTCTGGGATTTTGGGTTCGGTATCAGTTCTTTCTGCTCAATGGAGGTCTTTCGGAATCTTATATCGATTGGTCCTTAGCTCATTATTTCGGTGGCATAACAATTAAATATGTGCAGGGTGCTGACGATATATTACATCTCCGACCTTGGTCTATCACCTTCTATCCTCCAGGTTATTCTTTATTTATTGCAATCTGGCAATTTTTTGGAATTAATAACCTTCAGACGATTCGCCTAGTTCAAGCGGCTATTGATTGCTTGACCGTTTTTCCTATTTTTTATGTTTTAATTCGGCTGGGCGTTCGACCCATAATTTCGCTGTTCGCTGCTGGTGTTTACACTGTCGCACCTTTGTGGACTTTTGGCAGCATTATGCTGCTTGCCGAAGCTCTCTCCCCTCCACTTATGGCATGGTTGATTGCCTTAATAGTCTTTGTTAGCCGTCGCGATAAGATGCTTCTCTGGCTGGTAACTGGCTTTTTGGTAGCTGTGTCGGCTTTAATTCGTCCTGATTTGGTTCTCTTTATCTGTCCACTCTTGCTCTGGGCTGTATTCACTGCTCCTGCTGAGCGAAGAATTCATGCAGTGACAATGATTATTATTGGATTTTGCACCCTCATGTTTTTCTGGGGAGCTTATCACAAAATTAATAATGGACATTGGATCTTTACCTCTAATGCAGGAAACTATGCTCTTTGGTGTGGACTTGGACAGTTACCCAATGATTACGGCTATTTTGTCAATGATGACAAAGCAGCTAAACTACTTATGCAACAAGGTATCGAGTGGCACTCAGCGGCATCAGAAAAGTACTGGAGAGCCGCTTACCAAAATGCATGGCGCGAACATCCTTTGTATGTTTTGACTACTATTATCTGGCGATTTTCAAAAATTGTATTCGATCATCAATCATACCTTGGTATACCTGACTATTTTAATTTGATTAATAATTACTGTACTCAATACGGTTTTTGGATATTTTGTCTATCTATAATAGTGCTTATTTTAAAAAAAAATTTTTCTACTGCTTACATCATTTCAATTCCTTTAATTTACGCAATGGGTAGCTTGGGTCTTGTTTACTATGAATCCCGTTATATCAGGTACGTACCTCTTAGTTACATTTTTGCCGCTGCAATTCTGATTAATCTCCTATACAGTGAATTCGTATCACTCTCACCAATATTGAAAAAAAGAGTAGTTGCACTGGGACTAGCAGTATTTGCATTAATTGTTATCGGCAACTATGCAAGCATAAATCTGCTGGCGTTGAATGAGGAGAGTACAAAGGTGTTAGTGGGAAACGAAATACGTCTAGCGGTTGCAGAGGGACGAACAAAGCCCATTACAACATTAAAAAACCTCCACTGGACGAAGGCGTTACCTGATGTTTCCTTCAAGGCTGAATCAGATAGCCTGCTACGCGTGACAACAAGCCCAGGTCGGAGCCATTATCAACTCATGGCTCCTATTCCTGTTTCCAACTTCTCCGTCATGCATGTTGAATATGACGTTCGAGTAGATGATGGCGGGATGGCTTTGGGGCTACTTTTGCCCGATGGAAGCAGATTTATCGATGTGAAGACTTTAAGCAAGCCTGGTGACTATGTTGACTCTTGGGATGTACCCTTAAAAAATCTACAAAGTGTCACCTTAGTGTTGCTGAATTCGCGATCAGAAGATAGGCAATCCCGTTTTGTTGTTAGAAAACTCAACCTTTATGCTCGATGAGAGAGGCTTTCCAACATCCAATTATTCCCTAAGTAAAAAGCTCCTGAAAAACTGATTTGAAACTTTTAAGGAGTAGTGTTTCCAATCAATGCTATAGGACTTACAAGGTCTCTCTTCCCTTGACCAGCTGAACCCCATTGGTCATACCAAAGTTCAAACATCAACAAAGTCCATAACAATTTCCGGTGGTCAAACTGACCTGTCAGGTGTTCATTGACCAACTGTTTTACATAGCCTGCATTGAAGAGTCCTTCACGTTCCAACCGCTCCTTAGAAAGCATATCTTCCAGTAGAGGGCGCAAGGGGCCAGCCAACCACTTCGCCACTGGCATGTTAAACCCCTTCTTGCCTCGCTGTAGAATGGCATCAGGTAAACGGTCTCGCATCACCCGCTTTAAGATGTATTTGGTTGTCAGACCGCGCAACTTCAGACTATGAGGTAAACCAGACACGTATTCTACGAGCGTATGATTGAGCAACGGTACGCGCACTTCTAGCGAGTTAGCCATACTGGCTCGATCTACCTTGGGCAAAATATCCCCTTCTAGATATAACTTCATATCGCTATACAAAAGCTGATTCAGGGCTTCCTTTGCTTGAGAGTTACGTTGATAGTCAAAGGCTACCTGGTAGGTATCTTTTTCTCGTAACTGAGTCCAAGGCTGTAGGAGTTGCTGCTTCTGGGCTGACGTAAAGGAACCCAACCACTGCTGATGGCGAATCACTAATGGCAAACCCCGACCCGCAATAAAACGTCGAATTTTAAAATCCAAGCTGATGTTATCAAAAGAAACAGGCATTCTGTCTACAACCCACGGCACTAAGCGATGACGAACAACGCTAGGCAGGAGCGACTCGTAATACTCCACTAGTCGATGAGCCTGAAGCGTAGAATAGCCTGCAAAAAGTTCATCCCCACCATCACCCCCCAAAGCTACCTTGACATGATGGCGAGTGAACTGTGAGAGCAGAAAGGTTGGTATGAGAGATGAGTCACCTAACGGCTCGTCAAGAAACTTGGCAGCCTGTGGCACTAAATCCAGTGCCATTTTAGGGGTCAACGTTAGTTCATGGTGTTCAGTGCCCAAGTGCTGAGCCACCTGGTGAGCATAGTTAGATTCGTCGAAAGATACATCGTCAAATCGAATTGAAAAGCTCTTGACCCGTTCTGGTGCTATCTCTGACATAAGTGCCGCCACAGCACTGGAATCAATTCCACCGCTGAGCAAAACGCCAACGGGTACGTCGCTAACCATCTCCTTGCGTACAACTTCTCTGAGAATTTCTAGGAGTTCGTTTTCATACTCAACCAACCGCTTAGGTTGAATATTCTCACTACGAGCGAGATTAACGTCCCAGTACTGCCAAATCCGCATCCGCCCCTCAGAAAAGGACAGCGCGTGTCCTGGTGGTAGCTTGGATATGCCTTGAAAGATGGTTCGCGGTGTAGGAACGTATTCAAAACTCAGATACTCGTTGAGCGCTACTAGATCGACTGTGCGGGGTATACCCGGATAGGTCAGAATCGTTTTCAGTTCAGAACCGAAGATCAGTGCACCATCATGCAGCGCGTAATATAAAGGTTTAATGCCCATGCGATCGCGAGCCAACACCAATCGCTGACGTCGGCTATCCCACAACGCCAGAGCAAACATCCCATTTAGGTGCTGTAGAAACTCATCACCAAACTCTTCATAAGCATGGACAATGATTTCCGTATCAGTATGGGTGTAAAAGTGATGTCCGCGTCGCGACAGTGAGTGAGTAAGTTCCGGATAGTTGTAGAGTTCGCCATTGAAGACAACCCAGATTGTCTTATCCTCATTGTGAATGGGCTGTCGCCCACCTTCCAAGTCAATAATCGATAGCCGCCGGGAACCTAAGCCAACGTTACCGTCCACATGAATGCCCTGCTCATCAGGGCCACGATGCACGATGGTAGAAGACATGCTTTCGATGAGCTTGGCGTCCACTGGTCTATCATGCTCGGCGAATATCACACCACAAATACCGCACATAATAAATTGCTCTTAATTGGGACAAGGCTTTGGGAAGATTCTAGCAGTATCAGGAGACGCTGTTATAACTCTAACTCCATGCAGTCTTGACCATAACATTTATTGAACGTTCGTTCCTTCCGTTATTGTCTTGGTAATACAAAATAGCTTGGCACAAGCTACGAAATAAATTGCTATATAGAAAGAAAATAAAGCATGAGTATCCTTTATTTTTGGCGTTTTCACTTTTGTTTCTGTCAAACGCCCGAATACATTCCTGGGGCTTGAGACGGTGGCTAAAAACAATTCTTGTTACCCACGACCCATGACTCGTACCAAAGTACAGCATTTAGCACCGTCCACAGGTGAAAGCTGTAGCCGCCACCTTGGTGCATCTGATGTTTGAGCAAGTCCGTAAAATATTGATTATCTAAAAATCCTTCTTTTTTAATCTGCGATCGCTCAAAAGCAGCCAGACACCGCTGACCAAAATCTCCCTCCTTAAACCACTCCTCCATCGGTGCACCAAAACCTTGTTTTTTCCGGTAGATCATATCATTGTCAAGGTAAGGTGCAACAGACTTCTTGAGAACTAACTTACCTACCCCATCGCGCAGCTTGTAGGTAGGCGGTAGTCGCGTGGCGAATTCCACAACTTCATGATCGAGAAAGGGCACCCTGGCTTCGATCGCATGAGCCATTGTCAATTTATCGACCCGCATGAGCAAATGTTCTGGCAAACGCAGCTTCATTTCCATGTAGGGAATCTTTTGCAGTACCTCAGGTTCCACCAAGTGACCATTCAAGCCACCCAGGTAATGGCTGACCACTGAATGGCTATCGATAAGCTGGTGACTCTCTGGCAATAATCCCTCAACCGGACATTCAAGAGTCTGCTGGAACGGTGCGGCGTCTGGTGTGAGTTGGCGGCGCATCTCTCCCCACCAGCAAACGGCCCCACCCCAGAAAAGTTCCTGACCTGCCTGAGCCCGACGCTGAATCTCCCAGTCTTCTCCACTCAATCCCGGCAAAGTGGCTTTACCTCTAGACAGAAGACGTTGCCACCAACTCACTTTGTGCTGAGCCGCCTGGTAAACCGTTTCATACTTATGACGATAATGTTCGCACCACCAGTAACCTAGGAAGTTTTCGTCCGCCCCTTCCCCTACCTGCACGACTGTAGTACCACTGTCTCTGACTAAGTTAGCCAAAAAGTAAAGCGGTATACAGACATTATCCGCAATGGGTTCATCCTGAAGTTGAACTAGCAGAGGTAGGAACTCTTGCATCTGTTGCCGATTAATCAGCGCCTCGTGGTGTTCTGTGCCATAGCGTTGGCTGATTCGGCGAGCAAACTGGAATTCGTTGTAATCTTCTTTACCCTCGTAGCCAATGGTGAAGGTCGTTACAGGCCGATCCATCAGTTCGCTCATCAGAGCTACATTGAGGGAAGAGTCTACACCACCGGAGAGTAGAACACCAAAGGGTACATCCGAAACCATGCGGCGGGCAATCGATCGCTTGAGCAACCCGGTTAACTCCGCTACGGCTTCTGTTTCGCTCAAATCCTGTTCGGTTAGAGTGTTAGCGGCATCAGGCTGACAATTCCAGTATTGATGAGCCGTAGCTTTCCCCGTATGGTCGATCGTAATGGTGTGACCGGCTGGCAGTTTAAAAATCCCCCGAAACAGAGTTAGGGGGGCGGGGGTGACGATAAAGGTTAGGTAGTGCCAGAAAGCGGTGCGATCCATTTCTGGCGTTAAATCGGGGTGAGCGAACAGCGCCCGGATTTCGGAGGCAAATAGCCATTCTCCTGATCGCGTTTTACTAAAGTACAGTGGCTTAATCCCGATGCGATCGCGCACCAAGTGAACAACTGGCTTGTCTGGATTTCGGGCGTCATAAATCGCAAAGGCAAACATGCCGTAGAAGCGCTGGACGCAATCCAATCCCCACTCTTCATAAGCGTGCAGCAGGACTTCTGTATCAGAGTGGTCGCTTTTCCAGTGATATTTACCTAATGCCTCCAACTCCTGCCGAATTTCAGCGTGATTGTAAATTTCGCCGTTGAAGGTTAGTACCACTGTACCGTCCTGGTTTAACATCGGTTGAGCGGCGGCATCAGATAAATCGATGATGGATAAGCGGCGGTGTCCCAAACCACACTTCCCATTTTGCGATCGCCACAAACCCGCCCCATCTGGCCCTCGATGCGTCATGCGATCGCGCATGGCGATTAGGACTTCTGAACTACAGACCTCGCCAGTAGGTTTATAAGTACCAACAATTCCACACATCGCCACACCTGTGTTCTAGAAACTATTTTGTAGAGTTTTTATATTAATAGTTTTGTATTATAGATTAACTAAGTAAATTTATATTTTACAGTTAATCTAATTTCAAGAAACTCTTAATATGATGGTAGGTATTTCTAATCTTTTTTTCTATGGCTATAATAAAATTATCGTTGACTTCTGCTTGCACATCATTAATTTTAGCTTGTAGGTTGGTTAGCATTTCATCTCTTTTAGTGACTTCTGCTTGTAGATTGGTTAGTATTTCATCCCTTCTATTAACCTCAGATTGTAGATTTAATAGAGCATTTTCACAAAGCTTTATCATCTTATAATTTTGATGTCTCGGATCATAATCATCAAAAGTTATTTTTCTATCTATATCGTGATTTATTTTTATTTTTTCAGTGATATTATTTGTTGGTAAGTCTAAAAATTCAGAATCCTTGGGTTCCATGATAACCAGGCAAGTTTTCCCAGAGCTAGCTGGAAAACATCCAAAATAATTTAATTCGCTCAAATCTAAAACTTCCATATACTGGATTTTTAGCCCAACTATTTGAGCTACAATCCGAATCGACTTTTCATCAGCTTTCCAAAAATGTGCTTTTAACTGATAACTACTACTTTTATAATCTAGGGGAATTAGCGCATACAATCGTCCTTTAGCATGAAGAATTCTTCTAATTTCTTTGAACGCATGTTCGGGATTATAACTATGTTCAATTACGTTATCAGCAATAATAGTATCAAACGAATTATCTAAAAAAGGTAACTTATGAATATCTGCAATGATGCCATGACCTCCTAGTTTGTTGATTTCATGGGCTTGATTAATTCGTAAATCTACTCCAATATATTTTTCCGTTCTTTCTATTATCCTACGGGCAATTAAACCGTAACCTGAGCCTATTTCTAGCGTTTTCCCCAGAGATGCCGGTAACAGTTCAATCAGTTTCTCTCCGTCAGGCGTTAGCGTAGTGCGCTCTTCAAGGTATTGATGGAGATCAACTTGAGATTTAAGAATGGAATTAATATCATAAAAACCTGTTTCTAGGGATTTTTGACGTAGGTCTTTTAAAAAATCAAACGAATTCCATATCCAATTTTCTTTTTCTAAATGCTTATAGTCATCAACAGAGAAATTTTGCAAAAAATCTTCTACGTCAAATAACAGTAACTGTAAAATATCGTTTGGAGGCGCGCTCCAGTTATAGACATGAAAATAATGCCACAGTGAGATCAAATCTGAGTTCAAATTCAGTTGTTCTAAATAGGTCTTTCTTAGATTTCGGCTTAAAGCGACGGTGAGTCTGTATAGACTATCTGTAGTGTAACTTGTAAAAAGTTGTTTTAAATTAGTATGTTCACCCTGAATTAGTTGCAATCCGTCTATATGCGGTATTTCCATCACAGCATTTTGAGTTAAGTGAAAAGACGGGGTGCGTATATCGAAATTAAGTGGAGTATAAGCCTCATACTGATAATAAGGAATCAATTCATTCTTTTTTCCATAAATATCGAGGGATAAATCACAATTTATTTCGTGTGTTTTAGCAAAATCAAGAATTGATTGAGAATCTGATAAATCAAAGTTTTTATCTATAATTTGAAAACTAATTTTAATGGATAGATTTTTTCTAATCTCGATACTTTGAAGATATTGCAATGCTTCCCATAAATCTGTGCCATCTTGTCGGGGAACGCGAGATAAGCTAATTCCTAGAGTTGGCTGTATATTTTTTTCTATTAATTCTTTAAGAAAGATATAAACGGCTTCACGCCATTCTTGGTTGATTTCATGATTTTCGGGTAATTCAATCAAATGTATAGCGTCATTAATCAAGTTACTATATTCTATAATTCGATTCAAGTATTTGTTTATAACTTGACTAGATTCAAAGCATCCTTTAGACCATTTTAATCCAAATGTAATAGCCTGTTTGCGGATAACACCGCCGATCACATAGCAATCTCGACCATCAAGGCAAGCATCTTTTTCAAGCAATGTTACTCCAGCAACTAAACCTACTAACTGTTCAGCCTCTTCCAAGGTTAGTGTTAGTTCCGGGGATAAAGGTTGAATCCAAAGAATCCTTTGTGGATAAACTAGGGTAGACCTCAACCTAGCCATTCTGTGGGCAAAAGATATGAGGTCGGCGTCAGTAGTGGGCATCTCTTCAGGTGGGAGCATCCACACTGTGCCTGGTTCAGCATTTAGCCTAGATTCTATAACTTCTATCGAGGGAAATCGCTGGGTTAGCAACAGTAACCTATTGTTGACCATGTACTTAACAATTTACAATTAGAGCTTATGATTTTGCTCATATATAAATTTAATTGCAAAGATAAATGCAATCTATAGGAGATGTATTTTTAGGAATTGTAGGGTGATAATAATTCGTGATTAAAGTCCATAGACCACTCGCCATGACCTACGAATATAGTACCTGAACCCAATAAACCTCCATCAGTAACTTGGATATCAATAACTTTTGAAATGACTGCATAAACACTCGGATTAATAGAAAAAAATATTGTTTGTTCCTGGTCAAAATATTTTTCTTTGACTACCATAATGGTTACAGAATAGGTGCCAGCACCTAGCATAAGTCTGGGGATATTTAAGCGTATTATTCCTTTATTATTTTTTGTTGCATCAAAAAGTAAATCCCGTGTAATAAAGCGGCACACATCTTGTACACCATCTTTATGCAGAACAATGATTACTTGAGCTCTTTCATTAAAGGTTGGCTTCACAATTTGATATTCGATTAAAAAGCTCATTCCTTTGCCATGTGACAAAAAATGAGTATCTTTGCCGCAATCATCAACAGTCTTTACATTCTGCACAACAATAACGCCAGAACCATAAACTCCACTAGTATTGATTTCCGACAAAGGCTCTAAATTCCTGTGTTCGCCTTGCTTTCCCTCATATAAGCACTGAACACTATGTTTAATCCATTGTCCCTTTGTCGGCGGAAGCGGCCCCAAGTCTATCTCACGTCCTTTGATGAAAGCACGCAGGACAAGGTCACAAGGCTCGTCCGACCAATATTCCATCAATAAGTCGATCTGTGTTTTGTCGGCATCTGTGAATAGTCCCGGAGTCACAAACACGCCTGCAACTTTGTGAAACGGGGAACCGTAATTAAGCATGGGGCGGGATTGACGCCCTTCCCAGAAAACAGTGTCGCCCCAGGATGTACCTTCCTGCTGTAAATGCGAGTTGTCTTCATTATCGAAGCCATTGACGCCCAGAGGCAGGCTGGCAATTGGCACACCCTGATTATAGAGAGATATTTCGCTGAAATAGACAGGACAGGGCTGTGGCTTGTTGTCCCGGCTGCGTATTTCCAGCAAGATATAATCAAGTGCACGACTTTGATGATTGGCTTTGAGTTCTTGCAACTTTGCCTGTTTACGCAAGCGCAAACGCTGTTCTTCTTGCGCCCGGATCGAGTCCTCATAAGCCTTGATGACAGTTGGAGCATTGCCATCCATCAAGACGCGCCCTCGGTCAATCCAAATTACGCGATCGCAAATTTTTGAGGCTGAGTAAATATCATGGGTTACCAATAGCAGTGTAGTCCCTTCCCCTTCGCATAACTCCCGAATTCGCTCATAACTTTTCTGAGTAAAATAAGCATCGCCTACCCCTAGCACCTCATCAAGTACCAGCAAATTGGGAGTAATTGCCGTTGAAGTGGAAAACATCAACCGAGCACCCATCCCCGTGGAGTAGGTTTTCACCGGCTGATCGATATATTCTTCCAATTCAGCAAATTCAATAATCTCAGCACACTTGCGGTCAGCCTCTCTACCCGTCACGCCCAGTTGAGCCAAGTAAGCGTAAACATTCTCCCGACCTGTAAAATCTGGGTGAAAACCCGTCCCAATTTGCAGTAGAGCGTGTACCTTGCCTCTTACCTTAATCTGACCTGAAGTGGGTTGCGTGACCTGGGTTACCAGCTTCAAAAACGTACTTTTCCCAGCACCATTGCGCCCTATGACAGCCACCTTTTCACCGCGCCGGATATCCAGATTGACCCCGTCTAGCGCCGCATGTTCCGTAAAAGCCCCGCGTTTTTTACCCAGTAGTCCGAACATATCCAAGAAGCGGTACTGAGGCTTGCTGTAAAGACGGTAAACCTTCGTCAACTCCCTAGCCTGGATAATGACATTATTCATAATCCACTAGCATACTTTTGAATCGTTTAAAAAATGCTGCACCCAGAGCAAAAAATCCTGTACACATAATCACATAAATTGCCAGCGTATCTATCGCTGGCAACTGCCCTTTTAGTATACTATCTCGATACATCTCAAGCATGTAATAGATTGGGTTTAAATATATCATTAATTTTAAATGAGATGGAATCATGTCGGGAGTAAATCCGATAGGAGATATATACATTAAAAGCAGCAAAAACAAATTTATAAAATAAGAAATATCTGGCAATACCACTGCCAAGGCAGCCAGTATCCAAACAAGACCGACTAGGAACATGACCTGTAATAGAAAAACCAAGGGTAGCCAAATTAAATGAAACGTTAAGGAACCTTTGAATCCTACCAATAAAATCAAAATGCCCGTACTTACTACCTGTGTCACCATACCAACTGCCACTGCCCTTACGGGTATCAGCTCAATAGGTAGCATGACATTTTTAACTAAATGAATATTCTGTTTAATGCATAAGGAACCGCCAGAAATAGCATCCCAAAAGCCTAAATAAGGAATTAAACCACTGAATATATAGAGGACATAATAGGATTGACCATAGCCCGGAAACCGAACTTTAAAAATTACGACATATACGAATATATAGATAGACAGTAATAAAGCCGGATGTAAAAAGACCCACGCTAATCCAAGTGCTGAGCCGGAGTAGCGTTTGGCAAGTTCCACTCTGGTGGTAGCCCAGATAATTTTCCGGTAGCGCAGGATTGTGCGGCTTGCATCTAATGTAGAACCAGCAATTGTAGTCAATAGAGAGCGCATAAAATTATTTCTGTTATCCCAGAGCCATTGACTGCAAAATGGATGTTAATTGGGCTGCCCATTGGGGTTGTGTAAAACACGCTTCACCAGCCATTGCAAAAAACCAGGATTCTACAGGTTCCAGTTCCGTATTTAGGCTTAAGTCAATTGCTCGGCACGGTAACCGCACGCCATAAGATGGAGAATACCAGGCATCGCGGATTGTTCCCTCTAGGGTTTCTGGAGTACGCAAATAAAAACGCCCATTTCCAGCAGACAGCTGATAGATTCCCCTTTCCACTTGTGTCACTTCCACCCCAGGAGCGCAATGAAAATGCCAGACTAACTGATGCTTGCCCGTTCCGTTGAGTCTGTCGAGGATAAATAAGGCTCCTGATTCTTTTTCCAGTCGAAAGCGACGTTCGTGAGTTACAGGATGGCTTAAGCGCTGATACCCAATATGTTTGCCCCAGTATTCCCCATACTGCTCGGTAACTCGAAAGTCTAAGGTTTCTGCACGAGCTGTTTCAAACAGGCGAAATATCCATTCTGGGCGCATCTCATTTTGTTCTTCCTCATCAATACACAAGGTATTGTGATAGCCAGTACTCCGGAAGAGGTTTCTGGCAGCGAAGTCTGACGTATAAACGTAACTGCCGGGGTCAACCAACAGTGGGATGCCATCAGCATGATATTCAAAACTCAGCTGATCGTTGTGCTTGTGGTTGCCAAACCCTTTGGTGCCCACCACGCCGTTACTCACCAACAGATAATGTCCGCCCTCCCGCATCACAGCCAATCCTGCTTGTGGAAACAGTTTGAATAATTCGGGTGGAGGCTGATCTTTTGGAGAAAGTTGTCCAATATCGAAGCCCCACCAAGCGGCTTCCCAACAGCCAGTCACTCCAGCCTGTTGCAGCCAAGCGGGTTCATTCAGCAAGAAGGCAGCCGGAGCCAAAAGATGGCGTGCATCTTGGGGTTGCCAGGTTCCGTAGTCGGTGAAAATATGCAATCGTCCATCATCAGCATCGCCAATTTGGGGCATCAAGCCATCGGGACGCATCACCCCCACGAGGAAGTCAACCATTTTGTAGAGGCGATCGCAATAAGCCTCGGATAGAGGTTCACCCCGAAACTCAGCAAGTCGGGCAGCACCGAGAAACAATTCTGTTACCAAACGGTGATAGGGGACAGATGACTCATAATCTGCCCCATCATCAAGTACCTGAACCTGGATTTCTTGTTCGAGAGATTCTCGGCAGAATTGGTTCCAAATACGACCTTGAGGCAAGTCCCGGAAGACACTGGCTAGGTAGTATAAACCAACTACATTGCTCAAGAAGTGATTGCTGGTTACCTCGTAGTTATTTTCCAGGTTCCCGTAGATAAATACCCCATGCTCAAATAGAGCTTCATAAGCCTGCCGCCAAAAGTCTGCTGGCAATCCTTGGTACTGACCGATTAAGGAAAAAGCGAGTGCCCAGTTCAAGGCTCGAAGCGCAACATCCATCGTACAAGTCCAGTGAATACCCATACCCACTGGATTGGCTTCCCTAAAGTCATGCAACTGATGGGCAATTTCCCAGGCATAGCGGTCATCGTTGGTTAGCCGATAAGCTTGCCCCAAAGTTACCCAATGCTGGCACCGGGCTAGTTCCCAGGGAAGCTTGATGTCCGCTTCCTGACTAGGGCGCATCTGGAATAAATTCCATTCTTTATGAGGAATTCCCTGAGGAAAGCGGAGTTTAGACACCGGGTCTAAATACCAATCAATGGGACGATAACCCTGAGAACTAATCGCACGCTCTGGCTCGATGGGTGTATATTTGCCGCTGCCGAGTAAGTCGAACTGATGGGCAAGTATCTGATTGGCTGCGGTAATGGTAGTGGAGATGCGATCGCCGCACAGCGATCGCAAATGGTCTATCGTTTCTGCCGACAACTCCGCATACAAACTCCCTAACCCTTGCAGACTCGCATACCAGCGATCGAAGGACAGTCCAGCGCTAGCTAAATCGGAAGTCAAATCTGGCAAAGATAGCTCTTTCGCCTTTTGCTGGGGTGCGCGTTTGGCTAAACGCCTTAACCAATTAGGCAGCCGGACAACCATTTACGCCTTCTCCGGTTTATTCGCTTTGATTACCAGGTTCCAGCCTACCAGTTTGCCAACCAAGTCCAACGGTATCCAGCGTAGTGAGCTTGGTAATTCCGGTGCTGTAATTTGTCGTTGCACAATCTCGATATTGACAAATTCTCTGAACATATTTTTCAGTCTTTTTTTGGTATAGACCTTAACCAGAGGTTTAGCATTATTTTCAGAAATCTCAACGTGACGCGACATTATTTCACCCATTGAGACATCCAGCAGCTCACCTTTCATGAGTCCAAGGTTACCAACCAGACTACGCCAGTAGTGTAATGAGTTCTCAGCGTAGACCATAATAATGACTTTTCCACCGGGTTTAAGTACGCGGTAAATTTCCTTCACCAGTTGGATTGTATTAGGGGTATGGTGAATCACCCCATTGCTGTAGACAACATCAAAACTGTTGTTATCAAACGGTAAATCTTCCGCATCCTGGTGAATAAAGTTACCTGTCAAACCCCGCAATCTAAAGTTTTCTTTAGCCAGTTCCAAGTGTCCAGCCGAAAGGTCAACATCAGTAACATCAGCACCGTTGAGAGCAAATTGGCACAGATCGGTACCGATTCCAGCGCCAATCTCTAGAAGTTTTTTGCCGCTATGTTTGGCAAATTCCATCGTCTCTGCCATCCAAGGCGCGTATTCACCATAGCGGTATGCTTCTACTTCCAAGAACCAATCTAGGGTATGACGCTGTGCCTGTTTGACATATTGTGAACCACAAGGATTATTGTTCCACTGGGATTGCGTTTCATTTTTATAGGCATCGCCAGTATCGAGCTTTTGTAAATCGAGTGGCTCGATATTGTTGTTTGGCGAATCAACGGTAAACCCCTCTGAGGTGATTTCTCCTCTGAGAAAACGCCAAAGTTTGGCGACATGATGGTTCCAGGCATAATGCTCAACGACCGCTTGACGTGCATTCTGACCCAGAATTTGGCACAATTCAGGTCGTTTGGCTAATTCCACAACAGCACTGACAAATTCTTCGATATCGCCAGGGGTACACAGCACAGCACGTTGGTTGCTCACCGTTAGATCTGGGTTGCCCAGGTTTCCAGGACGCATAGCGGGGGAAAGAACCTGGCCAAGCTGTTCTAAGTCGCTAGCCACAATACCGCCCCCTAGAGCCATATACTCAAAGAGCTTGGTTGGAGAACCGAAGAAGCGGCGATCGACCATATGGCTGTTGTGAGGGGCAACGTAAATATCACAAGCCGTTAGGAGACGAGCACCTTCTTTCTGGGGAACGCGACCAACACTTAATACTTGTTGAGAAAGTTGATGCTTGGCAATCTGTTGGTCCACTAAATGCTTGTAGTTGCCATCACCAATGAGGAGAAAGCGACATTCGGGCAGTTGCTGACAAATTTTAGGAATCGCCGCCGCTAGTACGTCAATTCCGTGCCAACCACCGAAGGTGCCGATAAATCCAATAACCCGATGGGAGTCGTCGAAGCCCAATTCCTGGCGCAAGGTGCTTTTTTTGTCAGGAGGTAAAGGAGCATAAGCCTGGATATCAGCGCCATTGGGGTTAATTAAAATTTTGGATGGCTCGACCCCGCGTGCGACCAAATCCTCTTTAACCGCTTCTGATACAACAGAAATCAAAGTAGCTTGTCGAAACGCCGCTTCTTCTGCTTTCAGATAAATATCCTCATATTGATACCCACTACCATCAAAACTCCGCTTCATGGAGATTTCTGAGCCGTTGTACTCAACGATGTAGGGTATCTTCAGCTTTTGACTCAAGAGGACGCCTGCATAATTCCCCAAGCACAACCTCTCGTAGATATAAAGCGGACGCAAGCTTTCGATCGCTGGTTTTAAAAGTTGGTAATAGTGCTTGGTACTCTGTAAAATCGTTCCTTCGCTGCCATCCTCACCCGCAGGAGCGAGAACCACTTGAGAGAGACCAAAATCATCTAGTAGCGAATACTGATGGGGCATGAAGCACACCAGCTTCTCGGTGACTTTGGCGAGTTCCTTGGCTACATGGCAGGTGTGACCATAGCTACCGCCTGAATCGATCCGTACCCAGAAGTCTGTGCGTAAATACACTCCACACCCTGTGAGCGGATGTTCGGCATCCGGTTGGCGATCGAGGTGAGTCACAGGAATGGGTTCAGCGCTTCTTACCGCCTCTTCAAGTTCAGCGAGGATGTTCGCTACACTTGCTGTTTTTTCATCAGCTTGGCGACCCAAGTACGTGTAAGACTGCCCACGATACATGCTGCGTGCCAGCCGATAATGTTCGCGCAACGCCGATTTTGAATTTGAAACAGCTTGCAGAGGACGCAGAGCTTTGTAACCTTGAATCGCAAATAAATGCCGCCAATGACTCTGTAGGCGTTCTTCATCGACACGTTCGATCGCGTCTTCTTTTGGCCAGTACAACCACACCCGCCGATTCAGCCTTAAAGCCTTTTGGGCTAACCTCAGATGTGTCCATCCCAACCAGCCCCGCTGTAAGCCAATCACAACGCCTTCAATGTTCTCATGACGTTCCAGCTCTTGAAATGGGTCGGTAATCCCTTGCAGGGAGGGCAAGTCTAATTGTATTTTGTGGCGTTCGGTGAACTGAATCAGGCGGTCATCGCCAAAAACGCCTACAAGCCAACCTTCAACAGGTGGAGCCAGATAGAGGTATTTCTGCATATCTTGTTTTTTTTGTCAAGATTCACGCGGATAAATTAAGTCTTCAACGTGTAAGGCCACCGCTGTCGTTTCGACAATTTGCTCAAATGGAATCGGTGCTTCTGTGCCACTCGCAATGGCATCTCCGAACCGACTCAACTCTTCAAAATGACCTTTATCCACCTCGTTACTTTGCCATAGGACTGTACTATCACTGGCTCTGCTCAGACTTTTATAGTCATCGACGATATAGACTTCGCCGTCACAGTACACCTCAATCCGCTCTTTTGGCAACCCCTGTTTTGGCCCTAAAGCCGTATAGACTAGATTGCCTACACTCCCGTCTTGGTAGGCGAGTGTGGCGCAGAAGTTGTCATTGCGCTGGTACGGTAACGCAGCGGGGTCTATAGAAGTGGCACTGATTGAAGTGACCGGTGCATCTGCCAGGAATCGAAACACATCATACATATGACAGGCTTCTCCCAGATTGCGTCCGCCACCCTGTTGGGTCTGAATCCAACTATCTAGGGGAATGTAGCCGCCGTTGAGTCGGTAATTGACGATTAGGGGAGATCGCCTTTCTTGCAAAGCTTGTTTGAGCGCCTGCAAGGCTGGAGAAAAACGCCGATTGAAGCCAACCATCACAAGGGGTCGTTGCTCCAAACTCTCGTAGGTTTTGACCACCAAATCCAGTTCTTCCCAGCTCAACGCTAACGGTTTCTCGACAAATACATGTTTCCCTGCTTTTAGGCTTTGGCTTACCTGTTCTGCATGTTCGCAGTGACGGGTGCTAATCACAACCAGATCAAAGGCTGGGTTCTGCAACACGGGATCGAGTTCTGTGGTGAATAGCTCGACCTGGTTAGCACGGGCAAAGTTCCCGCCACGAGTGGTATCACGGCTAACTACACCTCGCAAGAAAAACCGATCTTTGCGTTTTTGCATTTGGGGAACTAGCATACTCGTGCCAAATGCCCCTGCTCCCACTAAGGCATAATTAATCAGCTCGCCTGGTGCTTTTCTGTGCCCCCGAATTGTGATGTATGTCGCTTCAGGCGGTTCCGGTAAATTTCGGGTATCGTCGGGGTATTGAATCAGCACTCCGAGAGGCAGACTGTCTTTACCTGTCGCCAGAGTCTTATAGACAGCAGGAGCTTCATCAATCGAAACTACTTTGTCGATCAGGGCTTCTATATTGATGCGACCCGAAGCAATTAATTCAAGATAAGCCTGCATGTTCCGGTTGAGAGTCCACCGGACATAGGAAAACGGATAATCCCGCCCCTCCTCCTCATAAGACCGGTCATATCGACCTGGGCCATAGGAGGTACTCATCAGCAGGTCTATTTCTTTGCGGTAAAACAGAGTTCTTTGTACATTGAGGCCAACATCCCCGACAATCACAACCGTTCCTTTGGCGCGGGTTACCTCCATCGCCAAGTTAATCACGGCATCGGATTTGGTCGCTGCTGCGATTAAGGTTCGGTCTACTCCGTAGCCCCCTGTTATATCCCGCACGATCTGTTTGAGTGTCTCCGGGTTGTCTGTACCTGCCTCCATGCCCAAGCTTTTGGCACGCTCGACTCTGTGTTGATCCAGATCTAAAGCAATGACGGTGCAGCCATTCGCACGGAGGAGCTGCACGATAATCTGACCAATCAAACCTAACCCTAAAACGCAGATTTTCTCCCCTAACTGGGGTGCTGCCCTGCGTACCCCTTGTAATGCGATCGCGCCTACTGTGGTAGAGGCGGCTAACTTCTCTGGACATCCCTGAGGAATGCGGCAAACCAAGTTCCGGCGCACGCTTACGTAATCGGCATGATTCGCTTGACCGGCCCCTCCACAGGCCACTAGATCTCCCGCGACTAAATCGCTAATTCCCTCTCCGACTTCTACCACCTCACCAACAGCCGAATAGCCTACGTTCCAGCCTTGGTCATCCAATTCGCTGTGAGGCAGTCCATTTTCTGTGGGAGGAGCCATGAGGACTTCCAAACTTTCCAAGGTGACTCGCGATGCCTGACCGGCTCCTGCTGTTGTCAGGACTAGGGTGAAGGTTTGTGAACCTTGCAAATCGAAGATGAGGGAGTCTTCAAATTGTCCTACCTCATAGGAACGAGAGCCTAACCAAGCGTCCCGATTCTCATTCAACCAGCCGAGTGCGATCGCACCTTCATGAACCTGACCCTTAACCCGCACAATGGGAACTTGACCGACAGGCACCTCAATCGCCTGTGACATGACTTGATAAGCCGCGTCTGAATCATCGGTCACCACCTTCAACTGACCGTCCTGCACCTCAACCTCAGTAGCGGCACAACGAGTCCAATCCAGCTGACCGCTGGTCAGGGTCAATGTCGGTACGCTCGATCTTGCAGGCAGCAGAGTAGCTATCTGCCCTCTCGCCATTTGAGTCACACGTCGAATCGCTTTATCGGGATGGCGTAGAGCTAATCCCAGGTAAGTTCGGGCAAGACTGGCATAGGCTTTGGCCTGTTCCACAGAAGCGCCTTGGCTCACAATAGACGGGGTAGGACGTAAAGAAGCGATCTCGGTTCCTACACTGACAAAAGAATAGTGCACACGGATCAAAACACAGCCAGCTTCCACGGCTGGTTTAGGCATACGCACCACAAGAGCCCCTTTACTGTTTAGTAGAATCTGGCGCATACAATGATTAGTAACCTTCGAGCAGTGAGCTTCAATCTTGTTTCTTGTCTGGAATGATGATTTCTGGAGAACTTTTAAACATACTGTGCTGTCCGGAAACGAAACAACCCGTTTCTCTGGCTGACCAAAACCTACTCGATCAAATCAACCTCCGCATTCAGCAAGGAAAAGTTTCCAACAGAAGTGGTAGACCCCTGGAAAATCCAATTGATGCTGGACTCATCTGTAAGGATGGCACCTACCTCTATCCCATTCAAGAGGGTGTTCCCATCCTGATCATCGACGAAGCGATCGCCTTGAATGAAGTAGGTCGGCATTAATAGGGGTCGTCCAGGCAAGGCAGAGGGCAGAAGGCAGAAGGCGGAAGGCAGAAGGGATGAGGTTAGCAGCACGGAACTGACTCAAGCTGCGAAACCAGCTCCTAAACTTGAGCCAGCTCTGCTTCCACCCGCAGCGCGATCTCAGTTGCCTGCACCTGCTGCCAGAGCGGAATGGGCCAGTCACTTCCCTGTTGAATCGCCTGGGCGAAGGCTTCCAACTGGGCTTTGTGTCCCTTATCTACCACCTTGGTCTCTACTCCTTTGGCTTTGGTTCCACTAACGGTTAGATGCTTGTAGTCGTTTAACACCAAGACCTTCCCATCTACAAAGGCTTCGAGTTGCTCCTTACGATAATCCTTAGAACCGAGAGCTGTATAGGTAAGCGTTGCAACAGAGCCATCTGCAAAGTTCATCATCGCGACAAAATTGTCGCGACGGCTGTAATAGCCTGTGGTAGGAGTTATCGCTTGGGTTTTCACCTCCACTACTTTACTGTTGGTCAAGTAGGTAAACAGGTCATAGATGTGGCAGGCTTCACCCAGGTTGCGACCGCCGCCTTCTTCTGTATGAACCCAGTGGTCTAAGGGAATGTAACCTGCATTCATCCGATAGTTGAAAATCAGCGGGTTGCTACGGTTCTGGATTAATTCATGAATCCGCCGAGCGTGGGGAGAAAAGCGGCGATTGAAGCCTGTTAACAGGATCGGCGCAGCAGATGAAGCCGCGAGGGCTGAGTAAAACCCTGCAATTTCTGACAGTTCCTGGGCTGTTAGGGCAAGGGGCTTTTCCACCAAGACATGCTTACCCGCCTTCAGTGCTTCTACAACCATAGAAGCGTGCAAGTGATGCCGCGTCGTAATCAGTACCGCATCGACCTCCGGATCGCTGAGAACCTTCTGATAGTCCGTGGTGGCATAGTTGGCACTAAATTGCCGAGCCGTCCCCGTGGCGTTGTGACCAGTACGGCTCATGATCGCTTGTATGTGGTAGGAAGCGGATAGAGCCTGTAAATTCGGTAAATGCATACCCTTGGCAAAACCCCCTGCTCCGACGACAGCAAGCCGAATTTGCTCAGCGCCTGCTGGTTGAGCCGTGGGGTTAGGAACCACGCGCTGTAGTGGAGCATTGCTCGGAGACGGTGGGTAGGAGAGTAATGCCATCAAGGGTCGCTGTTCTCCATCCTTGAGCGCCTCGTAAGCTAGCGTTGCTTGTTCTACAGGATAGGTGGCAGTAATCAGGGGAGTTACCTGAACTTTGCTCTGTGCTACCAAACGCAGGTACTCTGCCATATTACGGTTTTCCGTCCAGCGCACATAGGCGACTGGATAGTCCAGCCCTTGTTCTTCATAGTGGTTGTCGTAGCGCCCTGGGCCATAGGACGTAGAAATAAAGAAGTCTAATTCCTTCTGGTAAAA
This sequence comes from Microcoleus sp. AS-A8, assembly GCA_039962225.1. Taxonomy (NCBI): domain Bacteria; kingdom Bacillati; phylum Cyanobacteriota; class Cyanophyceae; order Oscillatoriales; family Microcoleaceae; genus Microcoleus; species Microcoleus sp. AS-A8. The sequence goes on along the minus strand of JAMPKV010000002.1, from coordinate 341,262 downwards.
GTCAGCACGGTTGAGATTTAAGCCTACATCCCCGACGAGAACGACTCGACCTTTTTTGCGACACATCCGGAACGCGGTAGAGATGACCTCATCTGAGGGGGTGGCGGCTGTGATGATCACACCATCAGCACCCAAACCCTCCGTCAGCCGCATTACCTGTTCAATGTTATTTCCCTCGTCCGGGTGGATGCCTATATCCATACCCAACTGTTGGGCGATCGCAATCCGTTGGCGATCCAGGTCTGTACCAATCACCTTACAGCCATTCGCCTTGAGCATCTGAGCCGTTAACTGACCCAAAATTCCTAGGCCAAGTACGACAAAGGTTTCACCCAACGTGGGTTGAGCACGGCGGATACCTTGAAGCGCGATCGCACCCAGTGTCACCGTACTTGCCGCCGCAAAGTCTAATTGATCGGGTATTGGCACCGTCAGATTACGGGGTACCCGAATAATCTCCGCATGATGAGCGCATTGCGCTCCAGCACAAGCCACGCGATCGCCTGGTTGCAGGTCATTAATCCCATCTCCCACTTCCAACACCGTACCGGCAGCCGAGTAACCCGTAGCCTGACCACTAGACAGTCTGCCTTGAACGACGCTAGCGGTGCGGGATACCCCTTGGCTCACAGCCATTTCTACAACCTTTTTGACATTTTCCGGCTGCTTGAGTGCCCGTTTCCATAAGGGCAGACTTGTCATTTTGATGCCGCTCATTTCCGTGCCAATCGAAATGCAGGAATGATCGACCTGAACTAGAACTGTACCAGGCTCGACTTGAGGAGCAGGAATCTCTTCAACCACGGCCTGACCCTGCCGAATCAGTACCTGCTTCACCGCCAAATTCCTCGCGTATCAATCACCGTTTTTCCTTGGAGCTTTTGCCTGTCTACCTGCTTAAAAGCTTGGTGGTCAACCAGGAGCAGTAAGATATCTGCCTTATCCAGTGCAACATCAAGTGCGACAAGTTGGACACTTCCCAAGCTATCGAGACTAGCAGGTAAGGCTGAAATATGAGGTTCTACCACTAAAATGTGTCCGACTGACTCCCTTGCCAGTTTTCTAACAATGGCGACGGAGGGACTTTCACGCAAGTCATCAATATTCGCCTTGTAAGCCAACCCTAAACAGGCAATGACCGCTTGCTCGGCATCGGCAGCTGCGGCTTTAACCTGACTAACGACAAAATCGGGTTTAGAGTCATTGACTTGCCTTGCGGTACGGATGAGCTGCGCTTGCTCTGGAGCCGAGTCAACGATAAACCAGGGATCGACGGCGATACAATGTCCACCTACTCCTGGGCCTGGTTTGAGAATGTTAACGCGAGGATGTCGGTTCGCCAGTTCTCTGAGTTCCCAAACATCTATATTCAACCGTTCGCAAATTAGAGACAGTTCGTTGGCAAAAGCAATGTTAACGTCGCGGAAGGCATTTTCCGCCAGCTTGGATAATTCTGCGGTGCGGGCTTGAGTGGGTACAATCTCACCTGTGACAAATTGCTGATAAAATTCCTCAGCCTTAGCCGTTGAAGCTGGATCGATTCCACCCACAATGCGATCGTTCGTAATAATTTCTTTGAGGATTTGACCCGGTAAAACCCGCTCTGGGCAGTGAGCGATATAAATAGAGTTAGGGTCTAGGTCGGGCCGGAGTTCCTGTAACCAGACGCTAATCTTTTCGGTTGTTCCCACTGGACTGGTGGATTCCAGGATGACCAGATTACCGGGCTCCAGGTAGGAAGCGATCGCTCGTGTAGCCGCTTCAACATAAGATATATTGGGCACATGTCCATCCGTAAACGGTGTTGGCACAGCTAGGATAAACACATGGGCAGGAGCTGGCTCCAAGCTGGCTGTAAGATTTCCACTGTTTACAGCGGACTTGACCAAGACATCTAAATCCGGCTCATGAATATGTATTGCTCCGCGATTGATGGTTTGTACAACCTGCCTGTTAACATCCACTCCGTGAACCTTAAAGCCTTTATTAGCCAGCAAACTAGCTGTTGGTAAGCCGACATAACCTAAACCAACTACGCAAACTTTATCCATCCAAATTTTCCTGTGCCAAATCTCAATGAATCTTTAACAGTAAACAGTAACCCGTGACCCGTTATTTATAGTGTTTTCACCATCAAGAAAAAGTTCCCTAGAAGAGTGTATCGGGTTGGCACAAGTTGGAGTAAAAAGCCCCAACGCCTTTCCTGGGTCACTGCTCCCTGAAAATTCTTGTGTAGATCTTATCTGGTTCTTGAGCTGTAACGGTAAGTTGATGCTGATGACAAGGGTAGGTCAAGCAGCGCTCTGCGCGACGCTTCGGCAACGCCTGCCGAAGGATGCCCGTTCGCGTTTGCGAAGCAGTCGCAGCCGAAGGCGAGAAAGCGTCTCGTTCGCGGAGCGTCTCCGACAGGAGAAGAGAAGGGCTCTAGGGCGAACGCTTTACTCGCAACGCTCTCGCCCTGATGATGAACTATCTGGAGCAGAAACCTCACACTAGCTCAGGCGTCTAAGCAAGGGTATCCTTAAAAATTGCTGCCAACTGTCTGTGGGGAGAAGTTTCATGACCAAGCGAATACACTTTCCCTCGGTGTATCGACTAGCACAACTGGGTCTGGATGCATTCGTTGCTTGGTCTGCTTGCAGTCTTGCCTTCTTGATTCGGTTTGATGGAGATATTCCAGCTACTCACCAAGCGTTAGCGTGGATTCTGCCTTTATTAGCTATTCCTGGTCGTTTGCTGTTTCAGACGGGTTTCGGCCTTTACCAGCAAGTCTGGCGTCTGTTCGGGCCCAAAGATGCCACGTCTCTGTTCAATGCTGTCACACTCTATTCCCTGGTGGTTTTAGTCACCACCCGCTTATTGATTCCCCGCTTTCAGTTCTTACATGGGATTCCCTTAGGCGTTTCCGCCATTGATTGGAGCTTTTGTCTCATGGCAATGAGCGGGATGCGCTATGCTCGACGCCAGTCCCTGTGTCATTACCAAATAGGACGCTATTCGCGCCGTACCTATCGGCAAGGGATTTCCCCAACACAGCGACAGCGGGTGCTACTGGTGGGAGCAGGTATGACGGGTGCTCAAATTGTCCAGGAAGTGCGACAAAACCCTCAACTCAATCTAGAAATTGTCGGCTTTGTGGATGATGACCCTACAAAGGTAGGGCGGAAAGTTGAGGGAGTGGCGGTGATCGGGAAAACCTGTCAGATGGTTGCGATCGCACAACGCCTCAACGCTGCCGAAGTGCTGATTTCCATGCCATCTGCCAATGCTCCACAAATTCGCCATCTTGTCAACTTGGCGCGAGGTTCTTCACTCAAACTCAAAGTCCTACCCGGACAGACAGAAATTTTGCGCGATCGCAACCTGACTCCCCAAGCTAGAGAAATTCAAATTCAGGACATTCTGGGACGCCCGGAAATCCGACTAGACTTCGATGCTGAGTTCGATCCAAAATTTCCGAGTGCGCGATCGCAAATTTACCAGCGAACCGTCCTCGTTACGGGTGCTGGTGGCAGTATTGGCTCAGAAATCTGTCGCCAGCTGGCTCGTCTAGAACCCGACAACCTGCTGCTACTTGGACGTGGCGAGAATAGTATCTTTAATATCGAGCAGGAATTAAAGCGAGACTTCCCTCAGCTTAAAGTGACTGCCCTGATTGCTGATGTTCGCCATCAGTCTCGTATTGAACAGATATTCAAAACCTGGAAACCCGAAATCATCTTCCACGCCGCTGCTCATAAACACGTCCCCTTAATGCAGCATAATCCTACGGAAGCTCTAGAAAATAACGCCTTAGCTTCTTTCCACTTAGCTAAACTAGCCAATATTTATGCCGTTAAAACTTTCGTTCTCATTTCCACTGATAAAGCCGTTGAACCTAACAACTTCATGGGTCTGAGCAAGCGCTTAGCAGAACTGATGGTCAAAGCCTGTGCTTCCACAAGCCACACCCGCTTTCTAGTCGTGCGCTTTGGCAACGTCTTGGGCAGTCGCGGCAGCGTTGTACCTATTTTCCAATCCCAAATTGCTAGGGGTGGCCCCGTCACGATCACAGACCCATTAATGACCCGCTACTTCATGACAACGCCTGAAGCCTCTCAGCTTGTGATTCAAAGCCTTGCTGTCGGTGAATCGGGTCAAACCTTAATCCTGGATATGGGGCAACCCGTGAAAATATTGGACTTGGCAGAACAGCTGATCCAGTTAGCCGGTCTCACCCCAGAGGTTGATGTCCCCATTAAGATTACGGGCTTGCGTCCGGGGGAAAAACTGCACGAGGCTTTGGTTAGCGCGACAGAAAAGGTCATTCCCACAGAGCATCCCAAAATCCTGGCGGTTTCCAGCTACCCTCCAGCCCCTGAAGACCTGGCAAATGCGATCGCCACTCTCTCAGAATCCATCGCGGCTAGTTTACCCCCTGACAACCTTTGGAGGAAAGCTCAGCATTGTATCGATGTTCTGGAATCCTCCCAGGCTTTTCACTCGTAATTTTTTTCAGAGCGCGATCGGCAATCCAGCCTATCAACTTAGTGCAAGGTGGCCTAAATCAGTGACCCGCTTGCCAATCTGTCCTAATTCTCGAAACGCTAATATCATTTACGCCAATGATTGCTACATATCAGAGGCTGTAACCCTTAATTTTTAAAAATTCATTCATTTTAACGTAAAAGAAAATTGATATAAGGTAGACAGGCTACTGGTCACTGCTCACTATTCACTGATGCTCAAGTTACTAGGTATGTGCATAAAGCAAGGTTTGGCTTCTCATGAATAAACTGATACGTCTTCATTCTTTATTATCCACTCTTTTCCTGATAATCTGCTTTGTTTTACACATTTTTTTTTCGTCGTATATTGCTTTTCCTTGGCTGAATTTTCTCTTGTGTTTGACTCTATTTTTTACGACGCTATGTAATCCGCTGCTATCGGTTGGATTTCTGGTTTTTGTTGTCCCCTTCACAGCCGGAATTTCCGAGCAACTCAGGGCAGTATTTCATTGGGAAATCTTCACCTTAGACCTTTTAAGTATCGATGCATCAATTGGTTTATTAGCAGGATTACTAATTTTAAGTTTTTTAAATTCAAAATCTAGCTTATATAGAGAAAACATACCCGATAAATCAACCATCCTTAAATTATTATTGATGGGTTTTCACGTATTAATCTTAATAACTGTCGCCATTGCGATATCCCGCAATTTATATCAATCTGCTTCGCCCTACTCAGTTAAAGGATTTTTCTACAATCTGGCTAACCTTCGCTACACAAGTTTTCATGATGATTACTACCCCTTAAGAGATCTGTTTATCTTTACTGCCGTCATCACTCTCAGCATTAGGCTACTCACCCTAGTTCGCACTACATCACAGTTAATACGGAGTGTGCTAATCCCTCTTGCTGTAGCTACAGTGATTATTCTGAGTTACGCCTTGTGGTCAAAGTTTACAGGACTTGGCTACAACAGAGATGGGGTTGAGGTGGGGGTAAATAGCTTTTTCCCAGATCTTCACGCCTATGGTGGGTATGCTGTTGCTGCTTTTATGGGAGGTCTTTATTACCTGCGTTCCCACAACTCCTTAGTCAAACTGGCAGCCGCGGGCTTCTCTTTTCTGGCAGGGGCTGGGGTAGTAGTCAGTGCTTCTCGCTTTTCCCTCGCCACGCTGTTTATTGCCTGTTTGGGGTATGTAGGTTTTTTACTAATTCAAAGACCTCAGAAACATCTGATGAATCTCACTTTCATCAGCCTAACAATTCTGGGAACAGTTATTTTTGTAGGCTACTGGGGGGATAGGGGGTTGTTACATCAGGTAGCTTCGTTGCCTAAGATTCAATCCTTTCAAGAACTGAATTCAGCTCTGAGCGAGCGTCCTCAAATTTTTCGTTCTGCTTTGTTGATGTACAGCCATTATCCTATCCTCGGTTTAGGGAAAGGTATTTTTTATCGTCAAAGTTCAATTGGTGAATTCAGTCACTCTAGTTTTTTTGTAACTTACAACGGCGAAAATGCTCACAATTACTTCCTACAAATTTTGGCTGAAACTGGCATTATAGGGTTGAGTCTATTTTGCGCTCTATTTATCTATCAAGCCTTTTACCTGAAAAACCCTAATACCCAAATAGTAACAGTATTAATTTTGGGAATATTTGCGGGCAATCTTTACGGTCATTCTCTATTGATCGCCAACATTCTCGTTTTGCTATTTATTTTGCTTGGTGTATCCAATATAGATATGGGAGGACAAGAGTACTCTAGCCCGGAAAAAATTATACCTACCAAGTTCTCCAAACCTTGGCGCTATTGCATCCTAGCGGTGGCAACGGTTTTATTCATTGGAGCGATTTTTGAAGTAAAGAGCAGCTATGGCAAGATTCCCTTCGAGCCTCGCTTTGTCTGCTACAAACCCATACAATATAGCGATCGCCATACGAGCGGCCTGTTTGAAAAGACCTACAAGGTGACCGGAAACAACCTCAAGCTCGAATATATTGTTTATCATGCAGACGCTCAGCGGCGTCCTCTGAAAATTGAGTTCAGTCTCAAGCAGGCAGGTCGGATAATGGCTAGCAAGGAACGCACGATTAACGCGCCAGGACCTTATGCAGAAAGCGTTGATATTTCTCAACTCAGTCCAGGAGCAGAGATCTTGCTACAGATTAAAACCTCACGGTGTTTCACGCCGATCAATCTAGGAGTTAATGGGGATAAGAGACCCTTAGGACTCCAGCTAAACAAGGTTTCTCAAGATCAGAGAGTCGTTCAGGGACGATAAAGGCATGGGTTGTCAGGTAAAAACTTAGGTCAGAGTGGATGCGATCCCATGAAAGTGAAAGACTGATAAACCCTCAGATCTATCAGTAGACCAGTGTAGGGGAACTTAGTACAAATAGGAGAGGTCAATCACTTGAGAAACTAGTGCAGCGCGGCACAAATACCTGACCCGTTAAAATCTCCCCCTCATTTCCTCACCGCCTCTTCTCCTGGAAGTCGTGAATTACTGGTGCCCAGTTGTACTCGTGCCGCTTCCATCCAAGCCAAAAGTCTTTTAGTCTAAGACGTTCAACCGCTTGTAAGCTGGTGAATTATTTCTGCCAACTTGCTCTAGGGTGTGATATGGGGAGTTTCTTTGGTAGTGTTTTAGGGTGGTGTATGACTGTATCGGTACTTGCAACTAGCGTAAGTCGATGTAATCTAGAGGTTGCTCAAACAGCAATGGTGTGATGAGTGAGATTGCCATTTCTCTGAAAAATATCTCGAAATGCTACAAGCGCTATAACCGTCCAATCGACCGATTAAAGGAAATCTTGCTGCCCGGGAAAAGTCATGCTCAGAAGTTCTGGGCTTTGCAGGATATCAATCTGGAGGTTGCCCAAGGAGAGACGCTGGGAATTATTGGACAAAATGGTTCCGGCAAAAGTACCCTGTTGCAGATTATTGCTGGAACGGTGGCACCAACAACAGGCGAAGTATGGGTTAAGGGTCGAGTTTCAGCCTTACTAGAACTCGGTAGTGGGTTTAACCCGGAGTTTACAGGAAGGCAGAATGTATTTTTTAATGGTCAAATTTTAGGGTTAAGTCGGGAAGAAATAAAAACCAAGTTCGATCGCATCGCGGCTTTTGCTGATATCGGTGATTTTATTGATCAGCCTGTTAAAACTTACTCCAGTGGTATGGTAGTACGATTGGCATTTGCCGTCGTTGCTAACACAGAGCCCAAAATTTTAATTGTGGACGAGGCATTAGCCGTTGGGGATGCCAAATTTCAGGCGCGTTGCATGAAGCGAATTCGCCAGCTAAAAGAACAAGGAGTAACGATTCTCTTTGTGTCCCATGATAGCTCCAGTGTGAAAGCTTTATGCCAGCGAGTAGTTCTTCTGAATCAGGGGAGGATTCTAGAAGTTGGGTATCCCAAAGATGTTGTTAATCATTATATTGCCCTTTTAAGTTCAGAGAAAACTCCAAAAGGCAATGAATGCGACCGCATTAATTCCGTTGTCACAAAACTTGAGTCTGGTCATGATATCGTTCCCAAAAAAATCCATAGGCATGGCAACAATCTAGCGTTTATCAATTCCGCTAGGTTAGAAGATTTAGAAAAAAATGAGATAAAAGGAAAAGTAGAAACTGGGTCAATCTTTAGAGTAGTTGTTGAGATAAGCTCCCAAGCTGAGTTATCCGATTTAGTTATAGGATTTTCGATTAGAAACCTGGTAGGATTAGTCATTTATGGAACCAATACTTACTTAATGAATATTGGAGTGCCTAAAATTTTACCGGATCAACAAATGACAGCAAGTTTTCAAATGCCTTGTTACTTAAACAAAGGAGTTTATACAGTAACGGTAGGAATACATTCAGAAGAAGGAATCAGCTACGATTGGATGGATGAGTTAATAGTTTTTGAGGTGGAAACTAGTAATATATGTGAGGGAGTTGTCGATTTAGAAGCTCAGATGAAGATTCAACAATTTAATACCAAAATCATTGAATGTATTTAATTGTAATTAATATAATTTAAATTTTTAAAAATGATTGAGTCCAATAACTTAGAAATTAATGTAGATGAATTAATGCAGAAGGTGCGTGATGAGGTAGCAAGGCGTCATGATTTGTCTTTACCTGGGAATGCAGAACTTAACAATTTTAACGAAATCGCTTTTGAAAAAAATAGCCCTATAGAAACTTTGCTAAGTCAGGCTGAGTTATTTTCTGAGGTACCTACTGAACTGCCTGATAAATTTAATCGTTTTCCCTTGAGTTTGAGTCAGGGATTACAAAAGTTTGTCCTCAAGCTGTATGGATTTCTTTTTAAGAAGCAACGAATTGTTAATTTTTCTCTAATTCAAGCACAGCGAGAGTCTACGAACTTGAATCGAAAGCTGTTCGAGCACGTATTCGCTCAATTAATCGATCTGCAATCACAGGTGAAGGAATTAAACGAACGACTGAAAGCTATAGATGAGCGTTACACCAAAAATGATAGTTATCTCAAAACTGAACTTACCCAGCAAAAGCGATCGCTCTCTCTGTTTTTGGAAGAAGCGCAACAGCGTTCTCCAGAATCAGTGAATCAAGGGCAGCTACAAGCTGTGGAAAATGAAGAACAACACTTGCTCGATGCATTTTACACGGCCTTCGAGAACCAGTTTCGAGGGGAACGTGAGGATATCTTTAATCGCTTAAAAGTTTATCTCCCCTTGCTTGAGGAAGCTAATATTGGTACTTCAGACTTCCCGATTCTCGATGTAGGTTGTGGACGGGGTGAATGGCTAGAGTTACTGCGGGAATCTGGATATACAGCAACTGGATTAGACCATAACAGAGTCATGGTAGACTACTGCCGAACCAGAGAGTTTGAGGTTGTAGAAGGAGATGTGATTGCTTATTTGCGTACCTTGCCCGATTTAAGTTTAGGTGCCGTGACAGGCTTTCATATCATCGAACACTTGCCGTTTCCCATACTCATAAAATTGTTCAATGAAGTGGTAAGGGTACTGAAACCAGGAGGATTAGCGATTTTTGAAACACCCAACCCTAAAAATATTGTTGTAGGGGCTTGCAATTTTTACGCCGATCCTACTCATAAAAATCCCTTGTTCCCAGACACTATTCAATTTATTCTAGAATCTCAAGGATTATCAAAGGTTAAGATACTATATCTAAATCCTGTTGAGGGGAGTCCTTTTAATCAAGAAGATGCTAGTTGGCAGCTCCTTCACAATTGGTTCTTTTGTGCCCGTGATTACGCGGTGGTTGGATATAAGTTATGAAGCCAATAGCGATCGTGACTCCCTGGTTTGGCAGGGATTTAAAAGGAGGTGCAGAGCAGCAGGCGTGGCAAGTTGCCACACGCCTTGCCCGCAGAGGGCATACAGTGGAAGTACTGACAACGTGTTGTCGCTCCTTTCATGAGGATTGGGCGGTTAATCATCTCAAAGCTGGATTGAGTCAGGATCACGGTGTAAAGATTCGGCGTTTTCGGGTTGCTCAGCGCGATCGCAACGCCTTTGCTGAGGTTAATCGCCTGATGTTGAGCTTACCACCTTCAAGGCTCAAACCTGGGGTTAATCCAGTCACGTTAAAGAATTCAGAAATTTTTACTTCCGAAAATATTAACTCGCCTGACCTACTGAAATATTTAAAAAATCAACACAACCACTATCAAGGATTTTTATTCCTACCCTATCTTTATGGCCCGATTTTAAAGGGATTACCTAGCGTTGCCAAGCGAGCCTTTTTGCAGCCCTGCTTGCATAATGAAGTTTATGCTTACTTGCCCCAAGTTGCTGAGATTTTCCACGCCGCTCAAGGGTTATTGTTTATTAGTGAAGGGGAAGCTCAACTAGCGAGACAGTTGTACGGGCCGGGGATTATTCCTAAAAGTATTGTAGCTGGTGCCGGTGTAGAGGCTGGACAGCACTATGATCAGGCAATTAGCCAAGTTAGAGAGTTCTCAGTCAAACAAGAGCGCTTTGTGCTTTACTTAGGTCGCCGGGATGCGACAAAAAATACAGATTTAATCGTCAGAGCTTATACCGCTTTTAAGCAGAACTATTCAGACTCTAATCTAAGGTTAGTTCTAGCTGGCCCTGGAAATACATCATTTAATGGCTCGGCACCCGGTTTACTGGATTTAGGTTTAGTTGAAGAGGAAGAGAAGGAAGCCTTACTGGCTAATTGCGTAGCGTTATTACAACCGAGCCAAAACGAAAGCTATTCTCGCGTCATGATGGAAGCCTGGTTCTATGGAAGACCTGTAGCCGTTCATCGTAGTTGTTTAGCGACTGCAATGGCTGTAAAATCCTCCCAAGGAGGTTGGTTAGCACAGACAGAATCTGAGTGGATAGAATTGTTCGCCAACCTTGACCAACTGGAAGAAGCTCAGCTAGCGAACTATGGTGCTAACGGTCAAGCCTATGCTCAAGATAATGCCGTATGGGATAAGGTCATAGAACGTTATGAAGTGGCTTTAGGATTATCTCAAGAACCCCTAGAAGTGCCAACGAAACATACCAGTGGAAAGCTTCAAGAAATTCATCAGCTTTTACCCAATCTCGCTTATGGAGATGCCATTTCCAATCACGCGTTAGCCATCAGAGATTATCTACGTAGTAATGGATATAAATCTGACATTTTTGTTAGGTATGTGGATGAGCATATGGCTCAAGAAGCCATAATTTTTCAGTCTAGGCGCATTAGCGATCGCGCAGGGTTAATCTACCATCATTCGATAGGTTCGGAAGTCACGGATTATGCGATCGCTCATCCGGGTGCTAAGTGTCTTATTTATCACAACATTACACCGGCTGAGTTTTTTTTGCCTTATCGACCGGAGTTTGCCAAAATTCTGGAACAAGGTCGAACTGAACTAAAGCAACTCGCTGAACACTTCCCTATTTCCGCTGGAGTTTCTACTTATAATGCCGCTGAACTTGTCGCGGCTGGTTTTAACGATCCGGGAGTTTTACCGCTTGTTGTAGACCCTAAAAAATGGGATATCCCTCCGGATACAGTCTTAATGCAACACCTGCAAGATGGGAAAACGAATTTACTATTTGTCGGACGGATAGCGCCGAATAAGCGACAAGATCAACTATTAGAAGCTTTTGCACATTACCTGACGATGGATCGGGAAACAAGATTAATTTTAGTTGGCTATGGTAACGACAAAGAAGCCTATTACTGCCACCTGATTAACCTGATTCAAAGATGGGGTTTAACCAGTCACGTTATGCTGGCGGGGCAAGTCAGTGATGCCCAACTATTAGCCTTTTATCGCACTGCTCACCTGTTTTGGTCAATGAGCGAGCATGAAGGTTTTTGCGTCCCTTTGATAGAGGCAATGTGGTTTGATATTCCTGTCCTTGCTTATAAAAGTAGTGCTGTACCAGAAACTTTAGGCAAAGCAGGTTTGATGTTTACGAGTAAAGATGATTTGGTTCAGGTTGCAGCTCTGGCAAAACTGCTTGTTAAAGACAAAGAACTGCGAGACAAAGTTATAAAGCCGCAACAGCTAAGGCGAGAAGCCTTTACTACAGGCATATTTCAAAACACTCTCATGCACTTTTTTGAAAAAATGAAAAGAAAGGATTTTCATTCTCTAAATATTTCTGAATTTAATGCTAAAAACCCTCAAGCAAAAACTAATTTCTAATTATAAAGAAGTCAAAGGTATGAACCTGCAAGAGCTGAAAAAGAATTGGGATGAATTTGGTAAGCAAGACCCTCTCTGGGCCATCTTAACTAATCCGACTAAGAAAAACAACAGTTGGAAGCCAGAGGAATTTTTCCAAACGGGGGAAGAAGAAATAAACGCTGTTTTCGAGTATATTAGCTCTTTAAATATTTCCTTATCTCGGCAAAGAGCCTTTGATTTTGGTTGTGGTGTGGGACGGCTTACTCAGGCACTGTGTTTGTATTTCGATGAGTGCTATGGGGTAGATATTGCCCCATCAATGATTGACTTTGCCAAACAATACAATCGTCATGGGGATAAATGCAAGTATTACGTGAACGATGCTGATAATCTCAGCTTGTTTGAAGACGATTACTTTAACTTTATCTACTCAAAAATTGTTCTTCAACACATTAAACCTGAGTACAGCAAGAACTACATCAAAGAATTCGTTCGCATTCTCGCTCCTGGTGGCTTACTAGTATTTCAGGCACCCAGCGAACTAGCTCCCGTGGAGAAACTTAATGCTCTTGAAGATTATGCTTATAGAGCACAAATCACTCTCTTAGAACCGCTGGTAAATGTAGAGGCTGGCACCAAGACTACTGTTCGAGTCAAAATCAAAAATATTAGCAACGTGACTTGGCCATCCTTTGAGGATTCCAATGGGAAATACAATATTAGCTTGGGGAACCACTGGTTGAATGAAGCTGGACGAACAATCGTGAGTGATGATGGTAGAGAACCTTTGCCAAAAACTCTAGAACCCAACGAAGAAGTAGAGGTTTCACTAACCGTTACTGTGCCATCTCAATCCGATACTTATGTTCTGGAATTAGACATGGTTCACGAACAAATAGCTTGGTTTAAAGATAAGGGTTCCCAAACTCTAAGAATTCCCGTAAAAGTTGAAGGGATAAGCCAATTGCAAAGTATGGGCCGTAAGATGTTGAGCCTATATCGTAAGCTTAGAGCTATTAATGAAGCCAAAACGAGTTCTTCTTTGTTCGTACCCCGTATGGAAATGTATGGCATTCCCAAGGATACTGTTTTGAAAATAGTTACTAGCAATGGAGGAAAGGTTGTAGATGTGCAGCAAGACGGCTCGGCTGGACAAGGATGGTTCAGTTTTCTTTACTGCGTGACAAAATAATAACTGAGAATAACTCTAGTTTTAAGAAGATTCTCACTAGCGGAAAAGTTTCAGGACAGTGCCAAACAGTTAGTAAGGTGTGGAGTGAGGATGATGAATGGCAACAGTAAGTTTAATGTCTTTCTCAAGAAAGTTAAAAATAAAGTAAAAAAAACATTAAAAATAGTTAATAAAGCTGAATCACAAACAAATTTTACATTAGATACTTCCACTCCATCCAACACTATCTTAGATCCATTAACCCAAAAGATATATAGCAAAAGCGAGGATATGTCCTTATCTGAGCTAGAAAATCTTTATTATAACGTCGTATTAAAACAAAATTTCTATGATGGGGATTATGGATTAGATTGGAATATTGCTCCCTACCAAAAACTGGCTAAAGTCCTCTCCTCTACTTTTTCTCCCAAGCAACACATAGACATAGGCTGTGGACTAGGACTACTCGTGAAGGCTATGAGGGAATTGGGAGTAAAGTCTTATGGAATTGATTTTAGTGAATCGTTAATTGCTAAAGCCGATCAATCGACAAAAAGTTTTTTAACAGTTGCTACGGCTGAAGATTGGATTCAAAAAGCTTCTTTAAATGATGTAGAGTTAGTTACATTTACCGAAGTTTTTGAGCATTTACCTGTTTCAACCTTAGAGCAGATTTTAACTCAGTTACATCAGTCTTATGATAAAAAGATATTTCTCACTATCCCATCATTTGGTTTTGATGCCACCTTCAAATTAGGCATTCAAGTCAATGAAGATAATCCCACCTGGAGAAGGGATATGATGCACAATATTCCTTTCAAAAATATTGTTTTAGAAAATGGAACTCCCCATCACGGTCATATTACCTTAGCTTCATATCGGTGGTGGACTGAGTTCTTCTTGTTTCATGGCTGGTCTAGAAGTAGGGATTTAGAAGACGAGTGTTTTGATAATTTCCACGACACGTTTAGATTGTATAACTGGAATCCTTATATTCTAGGAAAAACTTTAGCAGGGAACGACTTAAAAAACTGTATAAAAACTGGAATGTCCCTAGGAACAGGCTGGCACAAATACTATCAATATGAAGATTTTGCAGGAAGGTGGAGTGATGGATTAGCTAGAGTGTATTTTTGGGAGACTGAATTCCTTAAAAGAACTCTTCGCATATGTTTATCTGCCCCTGAAATAAACTACATCCATGAATGGAACATCCTTATAACGTTGGATAATTTAGTCAGAAATAAAGAATTTAAGTTTACATGGAAAACTCATTTTACTTCTGCGTGGCATGAAATTAATTTAAGAGAAAAAATAGTTGATATGAATCTAAACTTATCAAAACAAGATTTGAAGCCAAGCGACGATGAGATAGCGTCGGATTGCTGGAGAATTACCCTTATCTCTCCAAATTTTTGCCCTACTGAGTATGGAAATTCATCAGATTCAAGACGATTAGGCATCGTAGTCCATTCGCTTGAACTGTTATAACACTAATTATGAAGCGAATTGCTTTCGTCGTTCAACGCTGTGGCTTAGAAGTTAATGGTGGCTCGGAATCTCACTGTCTTAAAATTGCCGAGCGGATGTCCAAGTATTGGGATGTAGAAATTCTGACGACTTGTGCATTGGACTACATGACTTGGAAGAACCACTATCCACCAGGATTAACAGAGGTTTCTGGGGTCAAAGTTCGGCGTTTTCGAGTGGCAAAGCAGCGAGATATAAGAGCTTTTAATCGCGTTTCTGAAAAAATTTATCCTCGCATCAAAGAAGCATCTTTAAAGGAGCAAGAAAATTGGATGCTAGCTCAGGGTTCGCGGTCACCTGATCTGATTAACTATGTTAAAAAGCATAAAGGTGATTATGATGCTTTTATCTTTTTCACTTATTTATATGGAACGACGTACTTTGTTTTGCCCTTGGTAGCTGAAAAAGCTTATCTAGTTCCTACAGCTCATAACGAATGGCCAATCTACATGAGTATATGGGATACCTTATTTGAAAAACCTCAGGGTTTTATATTTAACACAGTAGAAGAACGGACTTTCCTTCAGTCGCGTTTTCCCAAGGCAAACTGTGAAGGGCCGATTGTTGGGGTTGCAGTAGAACCACCAAAAGCCTATGATGCAGAACGTTTCCGGCAGCAATACAACGTTGACGAACCCTTTTTGCTGTATGTTGGTAGAGTTGATCCCTCTAAGGGCTGTGATGAACTTTTTCGCTATTTTCTGGAGTTGCGATCGCGTGAATCTGCTCCCAGAAAACTGGTGTTGCTTGGCAGATCAGTTATGTCAATACCCAAGCATCCCGACATTATAGCACTGGGGTTTGTGGATGAGCAGACGAAATGGGATGCTTTAGCCGCTTGTGAACTGTTAGTCATGCCGTCACCTTATGAAAGTTTATCAATGGCAGTATTAGAAGCTTGGACAGTAAGTAAGCCAGTCTTAGTGAACGGCAAATGTGAGGTGTTGGTAGGGCAGTGTCGGAGGGCAAATGGTGGGCTTTGGTATACGAACAAATACGAGTTCCAAGTGGCTTTAGAAAAAATGGATAAAGAAGTGAGATACCAGCTAGGTCTACAAGGAAATAAATTCGTAGAAGAAACTTATAAATGGTCAAGGATAGAACAATATTATCTAGCTTTACTAGATAATATATAATCTCAATATTGAGAAGTGATGTTTAAAATATTGTTTTACTAGCTTATTTTTATTTTTACATTCCAATATTTAAATCAAATATTATCATGCAAAAAGAAAGAATTAAGTTTCTCTTAAAAAAAGTAATAAAATATTTTCCAGATTTTTTTTCGCAAAACATTATTTATTTAAATCCACTTTTAAAATTAATAGGAATCAACATGAAATATATCAATAATATTCGCGATTTAGATTTACAAATTCAACAAGCTGATGAAAGAGCCTTAATTTCAGACGATGAACTCAGAAAAGCATTATCTGAATTTAATTATGTAGTGGACAGCAACTTCCCTAAAGACCCTTATTCTCAAGACTATTATGACGCTCAGATGAAACTCTATTTAGAAATTTCCGAAAGAGATCAATATAGTATTGAGAATGAACATACAGAGTTTGATTTTGAGACCTTAAAAAATAATCCCTTTCCCTACTGCACTAAGAGTCCAACCACTGTAGGAGACCATTTAATCGCTCAAGGCTTTTTAATCAAAACCATGAGCTTACCTCCTCATTCTCGAATAGTAGAATTTGGGCCTGGATTTGGAAACACGACTTTAAACTTTAGCCAAATGGCTTACCAAGTCACGGCGGTAGATTGCGAACAATCCTATCTTGATTTAATCCAATATAGAGCAGAAAAGTTTTCCAATAAAGTTAACTTGGTCAAAAAAGACATGTTGGAGTTTGACTCCAAGGAAAAATATGATGCAGCAGTCTTTTTTGAGTGTTTTCATCATTGTGCTAATCATATTCAATTACTGAAAAATCTCTATGAACTAACGAATGAAAATGGATTGATCGCTTTTGCAGCAGAACCCATTGTAGAAGGCCCAATTCCAGCAGTTCCCTATCCTTGGGGACTGAGATTAGATGGTATGTCAGTGTGGTCTATCCGAAAATTTGGTTGGTTGGAATTGGGGTTTGATTCATCTTATTTTATGAGAACTCTGTTAAGACTCGGATGGACACCTAGAAAATATCGTTCAGATATCAGTCACTTAGCAAATGTGATTATTGCTAAAAAAAGTCACGACTATTACGAACCGAGTGAAATTACACTTCCACCTGATGAATGTAAGACTTGGGCACCCCATGTACCTGATCCAAACCTAAAATTGCGCTTTACTCAAGCGAAATCTGTAATGTCCTGTGCCAAGGAAACTAAGGCAAAATTTATTGAGTTTTGTCTGAGTAACTATGCCCCATTTGCTATGGATGTCAAACTGAGTGCAGGAAGTTCAACAGTGGCTGTTCGTCTGCCAAAATCTTCGGTGAAAGGTATCTATAAAGTACCAATTCAGGATTGGAATGCCCAAATTACTATTGCCAGCAAAACATGGCGTCCTGCCAAAGTTTTGCGTAACGGTGACAACAGAGAGTTAGGTGTAGCTGTACACTATTTTAAATTTATAGACTCGCTTGAGCCATAGACAGTATCTCTTCATAACAAAGACTAATTTTTTAAAATGCCCTATAAAGAGCCATTCTTAGAACCCGCATTGAGATGGATGCGACTCCAAAGAGTCATTCGCCATATACCCAAAAATTCGGTTGTGTTAGATGTAGGGTGTGGAACAGGGGCTACCTTTCTGAGAACCATAGCTCCTCAGCTCAAGCAAGGAATTGGCGTAGACTTTAAGGTAGAAACTGCTAAATTTAGTAATATCCAAACAACACAAGTCATACTAGATACTCATTTGCCATTTGAAAATTCAACTTTTGATGTTGTAACGATGCTGGCTGTGTTAGAACACATTGAAAATGAGCGGCAAATTTTAAAGGAAATTTATCGAGTTCTCATTCCTGGCGGAAAGCTGATTATCACGGTTCCCTCCGTCTGGTCTCAGCCTGTACTTGAGTTCCTTGCTTACAAGTTGAAAATAGTAAGCGAAGCAGAGATCCGAGACCATAAAAGGTATTATAATCGGCAAAAGCTTAAAAAAGTCTTAGTTGAAATTACTGGATTTCAGGAATTTCATCACCAATACTTTCAGTTGGGGATGAATAATTTTTGTACTGTGGTGAAGAGGAGTCAGTAGGTCAATATGAAACTATCTGTCGTTATTCCTTGCTTTAATGAAATTGGAACAATTGGTCAAGTTGTTGAAGCAGTCAAAGCTTCTCCTGTGAAAGATTGTGAAATTATAATCGTTGATGACTGTTCAATCGACGGTACGCGAGAGCTTCTCAAGTCAAAGATAGAATCGCAAGTTCATCAAGTTATTTATCATGGCAAAAATAGAGGGAAGGGTGCGGCTTTACGGACTGGGTTTGCAGCAGCAACAGGAGATATTGTAATTGTTCAAGATGCTGATTTAGAGTACGATCCACAAGAATATCCTCTCATGATTGAACCGATTTTGAATAATCAAGCTGATGTTGTTTTTGGCTCACGTTTTCAAGGAAGCAGACCCCACAGAGTTGTGTATTACTGGCACATGGTAGGCAACAAACTTTTAACGACACTATCTAATATGTTAACTAATATTAACCTGACGGATATGGAAACTTGCTATAAAGCGTTTCGTAGGGAAATTATTCAATCCATCAAAATTCAGGAAAATAGATTTGGATTTGAACCTGAGATAACAGCTAAACTAGCTAAACTTAATTGTAGAATTTATGAAGTGGGAATATCGTATTATGGTAGAACTTATAAGGAGGGCAAAAAAATAGGGTGGAAAGATGGCATACAGGCCATAGTTTGTATTTTTAAATATGGTTTATTCTCCTGATAAAAGCAAATGCTTAAATTTAATCTAAGCCAAAAAAAGATATCTCTATTAGTATTTTTTGTCTGCCTGACAATTTATTTAATAAATGGCAAAACTATTAGTTCGGGAGATTCAATTCCCAATACTGTTTTAATATTTAACTTACTTGAAAATCACACTATTAATTTAGACGTTTTTAGAGAAAGTTACTTTGTAGAACGCGGAGTTTATTACTCTTTTGTGGAATCACAAAATGGACATTTAACGTCTGTCTATCCCATTGGAGTTGCTGTTCTTACTTCTCCTCTTTATTTGATTTTCTATATTTATTTAAAAATATTTCATATTCCTGTAAATTTAACTCATGAAAGCTTTGAATTTTACAGAGTATTTTTTGAAAAAATAGCAGCAGCAATCACCACCGCCATTTCTGTAGTTTTCTTCTATTTGGCTTCTAGTTTCAAGTTTAAGAAAAGCGTTGCTTTAGTCTCGACTTTTATCTTTGCTTTTGCTACAAACACGTGGATGACCAGTTCGCAAGGCTTATGGCAGCACGGACTATCCAACCTTTCTGTAACTATTATCATTTTTTGCTTGATTAAAGCCAATTATACTAGCAGAAGAAACTCTAAAATTGTTATTTTAATTATCGCTGGTATTTTTTGTGGATTCCTTCCAATTATTCGCCCTACAAGTACCCTATTTTTAGTTTCAGCTTTATTGTATTCATTAGTTGTCTATAGATTTTTTTCTATTTTTTTAATTTTAGGTATGGCATCAGCCATACCAGGTTTCTTATGGAATTTTTACTATTTCGGTAACTTTATTGGTGGATATTCTAGTATTAGTGTCCCCTTGTATTCATTTACCGTAAAGACTTTTGTTGAAGCTTCTTTAGGGACTTTAATTAGTCCTAGTCGAGGTATTTTTATCTTTTCTCCTATAATCTTATATTCTTTTCTTGGAGCATACAAAGTATTTAAGCTTAGATCTTATAAAGACGAAAAGCTAATAGGAAGCATGACCTTGGCGGCTTTAGGTCTATTCTTTAGCTACTGCTTTTATATATTTTGGTGGGCTGGTTATTGTTATGGCCCTAGATTTATGACTGATATTCTTCCCGTAACTTGCTATCTCATTAACTACTATATTGATGACTTATCGAACCCATTGAATCCTTTTCAAAATCGGGGATTTATCGATAAATCTAAAAGATTATTGTTTTTGTTAATTTTGATACTTTCCTTTTTTGTTCAGATAGTCGGTGCCTTTGGGGATAAAGGTCTTTACTGGAGCATCACTCCTCTGAAGATAGAGAAATATCCGTCTAGACTCTGGTATATCAAAGACAATCAAATAGAAAGACATACTCAGGCTGTATTTCACAAGTTTTTTCATCCTCCTGTGAAAAAATCTAAATATATTAACGGTCTCAATGGAAGTATCAACCAAGTTACCTATAACGGCAACCAACCCCTATCTCCCAATTTTTCCGTCCCTGCCCAATCAGAAGCCTTGCTTGAAGCTGAGGTTGAAAATATAGGATCATCTCAATGGTTTGGATATGAAACTGCTGTAAAAAAAGGTGAAATACGGGTAAGACTTTTATTTTTAAACAGTAAAAACGAAATCAAAAGCGAACAATATCTTTATGTTTCTGGGACACCCAAAAAATCTGAAAAAGCTAAAGCTATCGGATCTATCGTTTTTCCGGAGCAACCAGGACGTTATCAAATAAAATTTGACCTAGTATCTGATCAAGTTTATATTTTTCCTAAACCACCCGAAGATTCAGTCCATGAAGTAGAAATTCAAGTGAATCCATCAAAAGCCTAGAGGTAGAAATTCCTCTAAAAGAGTTGATTTACAAGGATTTAGTATAGGGTATATAGTTAAAACCTCAGCGTCGCCTGTCAACGCTAGAAAATCCTCATGACTGTCAAAAAAGCTTTAATCACAGGATTGACTGGGCAAGACGGATCCTACCTAGCCGAACTTCTCATCGACAAAGGGTACCAAGTCTTTGGTCTAGTCCGCCGTTCCAGTTCCGGCAACATTAGCCGGATTAGTCACCTTTCGGGTAATGTCCAGATTCTTTCTGGGGATCTTCTAGACCAATGTTCGTTAATGGATGCGATCGCCCAATCCCAACCCGACGAAATCTATAATCTCGCGTCCCAAAGCTACGTTCCCCTTTCCTGGACACAACCCTCCCTCACCGCCGAATACACCGCTCTCGGAGTTTCCCGTTTGCTAGAGTCCATCCGTCGCTGCAAACCGGATGCCAAATTCTACCAAGCCTCCAGTAGTGAAGTCTTCGGTCAGCCCGACGAATCCCCTCAAACCGAACGTACCGCCTTCCGTCCCCGCAACCCCTACGGCGTCGCTAAAGCCTACGCCCACTGGATGACCGTTAACTATCGGCAACAGTACAATCTCTATGCCTGCTGCGGCATCACCTACACCCACGAATCTCCCCGGCGCGGTACTGAATTCGTCTTTCGCAAAATCACTCGTGCTGCTGCCATGATCAAACTAGGTCTCGCCCAGGAATTAAAACTCGGCAACCTGGATGCGCGTCGCGACTGGTGCTATGCCCAGGATGCCGTCTATGCGATGTGGATGATGTTGCAACAAGAAAAACCTGATGACTACATCATTGCTAGCGGTGAAACCCACTCAGTTAGAGAGTTAGTCGAGTGTGCTTTTAACTGTGTGGGTCTAAACTGGCAAAATTATGTTTCCGTAGACCCAGCCTTTTACCGACCCGACGAATCAGTACAGCTTGTTGGCTGCATTGGTAAAATTAAAAGCCAACTTCATTGGACACCTCAGCATTCCTTTGAGCAATTGGTGGAAATTATGGTCGATCATGACCTCAAAGAACTCACTCACACAAAAGCATAGCCATCTTCATGCTCAAGGTTGTTGTTGATGCTACTCCTTTACTTCCTAAACCGAGTGGAGTTGGTTTTTACGTTTATAACGTCATTCGTGCCTTACATACCTTACAAGCTCAAGACAATTTTGAATTAGGAATTGTTTATCAACCGAGCCTAAAGAACTGGATGCAAGGTCGATTATCGTTTCCAGAAACTTTAACCCAATATTCCAATCTTTATCTATTACCTCTTCCCGTCAGATTCACTAATATCTTAGCTACTTTTCCTAACCCGTTCTTAAACTACTTTGAGCAAAAAATGGGTTATCCAGACATCATGCACGGCACTAACTATGCTGTATATCCATGTCAAAAAAGCTTGAAGCTCATGAATATTTATGACCTCAGCTTTATTAAATATCCCAATTATGTTAATTCCATCGTTAGAACCTATACCCAACGAGTTAAACAATCCCTCAAATGGACTGACTTAATACTCACAATCTCAGAAAGTTCTAAGCAGGACATTGTTCACTATTTAAACGTAGACCCAGAACGCATCTGCGTGACTCCCTTAGCCAGTCGTTATGATTCGATAAGCTTAACTGCGGGCTTAATGGAGCAAACCTTAAAGACAGTTAACTATGATTTTTCTAAACCCTATATTTTATTTGTTAGTACAATTGAGCCGCGAAAAAACATTATTGCCTTAATTTCAGCCTTCAATCAACTCAAGCAAAAATACAAGATAGAACATCAATTAGTCCTCATTGGTCAAAAAGGCTGGAAATATCAATCCATATTTGCAGCCATTGAGGATTCACCCTGGCAAAACGAAATTCATCATCTCAACTATTTGTCCGATGAAATAGTTGCCCTATTTTATGCAAAAGCGGATGTTTTCGCTTATCCGTCCCACTATGAAGGATTTGGGCTTCCTGTACTAGAAGCGATGACATTAGGCGCACCCGTCGTTACGTCTAACACTTCATCGTTACCGGAAGTCGCAGGAGACGCAGCCCTTTTAATTGACCCGAATGATCCAATCGCTCTAGCTGAAGCTCTACTACAAGTGATTACTAATTCCCAGCTTCGCAAGGTGTTAATTGAAAAAGGAAAAGAGCGAGCCAAGCTATATTCCTGGGAGAACACGGCAAAAGCAACCCTACAGGCTTATAGAACTCTTATGACATGAGCAATTCCAATCACCATTCTTCTCATCAATTGCTCGTTAACCTATCTTATATTCTGTCGAAACCGACAGGAACTACAACCTACATTCTTAATCTTCTTCCTTACTTACATTCAGTTGAACCAACGCTGCTGACTGCACAAGAGATATCAACTTATTCTTGTGAGTTAGTACCCGCAGGACTAACTCCAGAACAAGGCTTAAAAGGGCATCTGCGCCGTTTGACATGGACTCAATTACAGTTACCTAAGATATATCAACAGTTAAGCTCTCAATTACTCTTTTCCCCCATTCCCGAAGCCCCCCTCTTCACCAAGTGCCGCTACATCGTCACCGTTCACGACCTCATTCCATTGCGTTTTCCCAAACCCTTCTCACCTCTCACCCCTTATTTCCGCTACTACATCCCCCAAGTTCTCACCCAAGCTCAACATATTATTTGTGACTCCATTGCCACAGCCAAAGACATCACCGACTTCTTCCACATCCCAGCTAACAAAATTACCCCCATTCTCCTTGCCCACGACGCCAAGACTTTTCGCTTTCTCGACTTACCTACCAGCAATTATTTCCTCTACGTCGGACGCCATGACTCCTACAAAAATTTGCATCGACTCATTGACGCTTTTGCCGCCCTACCCCATCATCGTTACTACGAACTGTGGATAGCAGGGCCAAAAGATCGACGATACACCCCCATCCTAGAAACACAAGTCAATAAGCTAGAACTCAGCCATCAGGTAAAGTTCTTAGACTACCTTCCTTACAAGCAGCTACCAACAATCATTAACCAAGCGATCGCACTTGTCTTCCCCACTCTCTGGGAAGGCTTCGGACTGCCTGTTCTAGAAGCCATGGCTTGCGGCACCCCCGTCATTACGTCTAACCTCTCCTCCCTACCCGAAGTGGCGGGTGATGCCGCCCTCTTTGTCAATCCCTACAACACGGATGAAATCACCGACGCCATGCAAGCCTTAGCAACCGATTCCGCCTTGCGATCGCGTCTACGCACCCTGAGTCTCAACCGCGCCAGCCAATTTAGCTGGGCAAAAACAGCACAAGCCACCGTCGAAGTTCTTCAACGCTACCTGTAACAAATCAAACAGGGAAATGAACGCTTGGGGACAGAACAACCGCTACTCAAGGGTTGTGAAATCATTGAGAAAGCCGACTGGTTGAGCCAAGAATCCTCCTACCTTGAGGCCGAGGAGTGTCAAGTTGTCAATATATTAAAAGTGATTAATTCCCAATTCCCGAACAACCCATTATTCCAGCCGAAGGTATGGAATGTCGGATCTGAGGGTGATCTATATAGTTGTTTTCTCAAGTGATAGCCACATTACACTAGGTATATGATAATTTTGTAAAAATTCGCCCAATCCTGAGGGTGTAACCAGCCAGTTAGGAAGACGCAAGTGTAACGGGAGGTTTATTCTAAAGTTCAACATGGATTCAAGTATTCGCAGCCAAATCCAAAAATCCGATAGACAGATAGGTTGGTTTTCTTAAAAATATCTGCCAGGTTTATGAGCTTTGGCATAACGATAGAACAGAGAACAACAACTTTCTCCAAAACTATCTACTTCTATTAGCTCACGCTAACTTACACTTTATTGAGACACACACCGATGTATAAGTGGGGGGATTTACGCTTAGATCCTGAAGCTTGTGAAGTCAGCTATCAAGGAAACACCCTGCGATTGTATCCCAAAGAGTATGAACTTTTGAAACTATTCTTTGATTACCCGAAACGGGTATTAAGTCCATCTTTTATTATGGATCGTCTTTGGTCTTTTGATTCAATTCCAAGTGAAAGTGCCGTAAGAGCTCATATTAAAGGATTGCGACGTAAACTCAAAGATGCAGGGGCTGAAAATGTTATTCAAACCGTTCATAGTTTGGGCTATCGTCTTAAACCACTGTCGAAAGAGACCCAAAAATCGGATTCTTCATTGAGTCCGATGCTGATAAAGCTCCTAGCATTACATGAAATTGAGCATGTAATAGTGGATAAAAATTTTATTATTTTGGAGGCTTCTCCAGATGTCAAAAATTTCTCTGATTATCCGTTGGATGTGGTGGTTGGTCGAGAAGTAACTTTAGCTTTTCCGGAATTAATTGGGATTGAATCTACTCTTTTAGAAATTTTAGAAGACCAAAAATCTAGCTTTGATATTAAAGGAATTGCTCGGTCAAAAAATTCTTTAAGACCTGACTACATCAATATCTATGCCATGAGTGAACCAACTGAAAATAAATCCACCCAAAGATTGCTTCTTCTGTTTGAAGACTCTTCGGAAAAAATGATTTGGAAGCAGCAGGTTGTTCAACAAGAAAATGAATCTTATTTATTAATTGGAGAACCGTTTAAAAGTTAATCCCCATTCATCCCTCATCCCTAAGTGGAGCAGTAGGGGATAGCGCAGGGGAACGAATTCCGGAATTGGGGTAATTTCATCCTTCATCCTTGATTCGGTCTTCTCGCCCCGGCAGCGATAAAGTTTGCGGCAACCGCTAGCTACAATGAGAGCGTACCGGCACAAAATTTGTGTCTGGATTTTTGTTCTGCTTGCTCAAGGAATGCGGTTATGGCTCTGCCAATTGTTGCTGTGATAGGACGCCCCAATGTGGGCAAATCAACCCTGGTCAATCGTTTGGCAGGCGTGACCGATGCGATTGTGCATGATGAACCTGGGGTAACGCGCGATCGCACGTATCGCCCCGGCTTCTGGCAAGATCGCGAGTTCTTGGTTGTCGATACGGGTGGCTTAGTCTTTGATGATGACACCGAATTCTTACCCCTGATCCGAGAACAGGCCATGGCGGCGCTGGCTGAATCGAGTGCAGCCATATTCGTCGTGGATGGTCAGGAGGGGCCGACACCCGCAGATGAAACGATCGCGGAATGGTTGCGCCAACAATCCGTGCCTTTTTTCCTGGCCGTGAACAAATGCGAATCACCACAGCAGGGCATTATCCAATCCTCTCAGTTTTGGGAATTAGGATTAGGCGAACCTTTCCCTGTCTCCGGGATTCATGGCAATGGTCTTGGAGAACTGCTCGATGAGCTGATTATGCACCTGGAACCGGTAGAGATACCGTCAGAAACCTCTGAGATTAAAGTTGCCATTGTCGGACGCCCGAACGTGGGCAAGTCCAGCTTATTGAACGCCTTCACTGGGGAAAATCGTGCGATCGTTAGCCCTATTTCTGGCACCACCCGCGATGCGATTGATATGGTCGTAGAACGACCGGGTAAGCCAGAGAAGGAGGGTGAAAGCAAAACCTATCGCCTGATTGATACGGCGGGAATTCGCAAAAAGAAGAATGTGGAGTATGGCCCAGAATTCTTTGGGATTAATCGTGCGTTTAAAGCCATTCGCCGCTCCGATGTGGTGTTAATGGTCATTGATGCCCTGGATGGAGTGACTGAGCAAGACCAAAAACTAGCAGGGCGAATTGCGGAAGAAGGACGTGCCGCTGTGATTGTGGTGAACAAATGGGATGCCGTTGAAAAAGATTCCCACACAATCTACGAACAGGAAAAACTGGTTAAAGACCGCCTGAGTTTTGTGGATTGGGCCGAGATCATTTTTGTCAGTGCTCAGACTGGACAGCGGGTGGAAAAGATTTTGGATTTAGTAGACACCGCCGCTGAGGGACATCGTCGTCGTGTGACCACTTCGGTGATTAATGAAGTGCTAGAAGAAGCCGTAAGCTGGCACTCTCCCCCCACCTCTCGCCAAGGGCGGCAGGGCAAAATTTACTATGGCACCCAGGTCGCCAGTCAGCCACCCACGATTGCTTTGTTTGTCAACGAGCCTAAGCGATTTAACGACAACTACCGCCGCTACATCGAGCGTCAGTTTCGTGAACATTTGGGCTTTACAGGGACACCAATCCGCTTGCTGTGGCGGGGTAAGAAAGTCCGTGAGGTTGGGAATAATATCCAGAGCAATGCCAACCGCGCCACACGGGTATAGAGCCAAATGGATTTACTGCGATCGCTACCCCTGGGGCTGTACCTAGAACAACCCGTTACCTGGCTCCATCACCTGGACTCCAGGGTGAAGTTTATCTGGCTGATGAGCTTTCTCGTGGCTCCTCTGTTAGCCAATCCCTACTGGCGTGTGGCGCTGGTGGCGCTGTTAATTTTGCTCACCCTCTCGGCAGCGATTCCGTTACGCGTGTGGCGTCAGCAAATGGGTTGGCTACTGATGCTGGCGTTTTTTGTGCTGATCGTAACGGCGCTCGCTCCCGACGGCTATTCCATTGAGAGTCAGCCACGACTCCCCCCAAGCTCCCTCACCTTTCCCCAACCGACTGACTACCACTACGTGCTTGGGAAGGCTGGCCCTTTTACCGTAACTCGCCGCTCTTTAGACCTGGCGATTCGCGTCAGCACACTACTTTTTACCGTCATCTACAGCAGTACCCTGTTCCTGCTCACAACGGCACCTGAAGAAATTACGGCGGGTTTAGAAAGCTTGATGCGACCTTTGCGACGGATGGGGGTACCCGTAACGGAAATTACCCTGACATTAACCCTTTCTTTGCGCTTCATTCCCCTAGTACTTGAAGAAGTGCAGAATTTGGTTCGTTCTGTATATACCCGTGCCATCAATTGGAAAAAATTGGGTATCCGCAAAAGCCTGCAAGTGTGGTTACTGGTAGCAGAACGACTGCTGGAAAATCTTTTATTACGAGCTGAGCAAATTGCCAGCGCCATGCTGGTGCGGGGATTTACCAGTCCCAATGAGCATCGGGTACAGTGGCACCAGCTACGTCTACGCTGGGGCGATTGGTTGGCTCTGCTTAGCTTAGTGGTGTTCTGGGGATTACGAGTCGTTTGGGGTGGAGAGATTTAGCTGGAATCGCAAGAAGCCCCACGTATAACGAGTAGATGAGGGAGCTCAGTAGGATGGAGTCAAGGGTGAAGAGAACATGATTTATCTTCTGACCTTCCTTTGGCCTTGTTTTCCACCGATAGCTCGAAGAGTTGACCGACGCTCTCATCCATAGTCCCCAGTCCCTCTTTCCCAAGTGAATGTCCCAGATGCATGACTTGCAGCCCTGGTATTGGCGATCGCTACCCCTAGAACATCGCACCGGTTCTCAGGTATTTGACCGTCTATTTCGCCATAACGGTAAAATTGCCACCCTTCTTGAAAGCCCCTACCCTACCCCTGTCGATCAACCCCAGTTAGCTCGATACTCTATCTGTGCAGGAATGCCCCGTATCCAGCAGGGATGCGCCCAAATGTGGACTCCACCTGTTGGCGAAATCCTACCGTTCCTGCGTCATTTGCCTTGCTCTCAAAGCAAGGGAGACATGAGCACAGAACCCGAAAATTCGCTTCTACCTCCTCACCTGCCGTTTACTGGGGGTTGGCTCGGTTGGCTGGGCTACGATCTGGCCTGGGAAATTGAGCAGCTACCTCGATTAAAACCTGATCCCCTAACGTTTCCCGTTGCTTTTTGGTATGAACCCGTTGCGTTTGCTGTGCTGGATCACACTCAACAAACCTTGTGGTTAGCTGCTACAAATGAAGCCGAACTCGACCTATTACAACAACAGCTAGAGCAAGCTCATAACCTTCCAACGTTCAACCTTCAATCTTCAACCTTTTCATTCCTTAGCTCTCAAACGGACTTTGAAGCCGCTGTCATCCAAGCCAAAAAGTACATTCAAGCTGGTGATATTTTTCAGGCCAATCTTTCTTTAAGGTTTGAGGTAGCTACAACAGCTAATAGCTGGGCTATTTATTGCGCCTTACAGCAAATTAATCCTTCTCCCTTTGCTAGTTATTGGCAAACGCCTTGGGGTGATGTGATTAGCTGCTCTCCGGAAAGACTTGTAGAACTACAGGGACGGCAGGCTCAAACACGACCGATTGCCGGGACGCGATCGCGCGGAGCAACACCCGATCTTGACCAGCAGTTGGCACAAGAGCTAATAGCGAATGCCAAAGAACGAGCGGAACATATCATGCTCGTCGATTTAGAGCGCAATGACCTAGGGCGGGTGTGTGAGTGGGGATCGGTAGCCGTGAACGAATTGTTCACCATTGAGCGCTACAGTCACGTTATGCACCTGGTTAGCAATATTACGGGTACCCTGCGTAGCGACCGTGATGCGGTTGACCTAATTCGCGCCTTATTTCCCGGTGGGACAATCACCGGCTGTCCCAAAGTCCGTGCGATGGAAATTATTGAAGAACTTGAACCCGTCCGTCGTAGCCTGTTCTATGGCTCCTGTGGATATATGGATCAACGCGGTAACCTGGACTTGAATATTTTGATTCGCACTCTTTTAGTGAGAAATCCGGATAGTGCCTTAAATGTGGAGGATAAATCCCTTAAAATCGTTTCGGGTCAAGTTGGAGCCGGTATTGTTGCCGATAGTGACCCAGAAAAAGAATGGTATGAGTCCCTGCACAAAGCTCAGGCTCAGATCGCCGCTCTCAAGATTTTAAACTTTTAACTGAGTCGTCGGGAAGCCCTCCGAAGAGAGTTCAAGCAAGTTCTCACCCCTGTCCGGAACCCCCCGAATGGGTAAATTTAAAGAAGGGTGAGGAGAGTTATATCTAAATGCTCCCCCACAGACCGTATTTTTACAAAAACGGGATGCACCCGCCCTGCCCACTAGGAGGCGACCTGAGAGACGGCTCAGTCCAGCATTCAAGCCATATCGACCCTATGACTGGCTCTGTTTGACACTCGCCCGTCCTAGAAGGACGGGGATTCTTTCGTCACGGGGATTCCAATGAATTTACCCTCACAAAGCATCTTGACCGTGTGTCCCACGGCTGCAAGTCCCCTAACGAGAACTACTTGAGCGGCTGCAACATCTCTATGTGTTGTATAGCCGCAATATTCGCACGAATGAACTCGCTCAGATAGCTCTTTCTTTCCTGTCTCTACAAGGCAATTTGGGCATATCTGACTCGTCTTCTTGCTATCCACCTTCAGGAAAAACACCCCGCGTTTACGGCAACACTGCTCTAATACTTGGAAGAACTGACCCCATCCCGCATCTAAACAGTGCTTCCCTAAAAAGCCACGCGCTAGACCTTTGAGGTTTAAGTCTTCCACAAATATCATCCCTGCCCAATCGCAGAGATTGTGAGCTAATAACCAGTAGTAGTTTTTCCGAGTGTTGGCAATTCGTTCGTGCAGTTTACTGACTTTGACTTGTGCTAATCGACGGTTGATTGAACCCTTAACCTTTCTAGAACACTGGCGTTGCAGCAATTTAAGCTTGCGTTCGAGCTTCTTAAAAGGTCGTGGATTAGGGAACAACTTACCGTTAGAAACCGCAGCAAAATGACTAATACCGACATCAATCCCAATCGCCTCGCCATGCGGCATTACATCAGGAACGTTTACGTCCCATTGCAAGGTGAGCATGGTATACCATCCGCTAGCCCGTCGCACTATCCGGACTTGCTTTAAGGTTGCACCATCGGGGATTTCCCTGGATTGCCGGAACTTAACCCAACCAATCTTCGGTAGCTTGATAGCGCCTCCTTTGATAGGATTAACGCCCATCTGTGGAAACACAAACGATCGCATCGTTCCCGCCTTCCTGAACCGAGGAAAGCCATGCCCTTGCTCCCACATACTGACAAACGCCTGCTCAAGACGCTTCAGCGTTTGCTGTAGAACGTGAACTTGAACGGCGTTTAGTGCAGGTATCTTAGCTCTAGCTTCGGTTAGCCCTTTGCACTGGCTGGCGTAGGTGGGTCTTTTGGTGTCTGCGGGAATGATGTATTCGGACTGGAGGGAGCAAGCATTTATAGGACAGCTGCGAGACTTGAACCAATCCTTACGCTCGGCAAGTGCATAGTTGTAAACACGTCGGCACTGCTCTAGCCAGTCTTCAAGGATGGCTACCTGTGCTGCTTTAGGCTTAAGTTTAAACTCGTAGACTAGATTAAACACTTCCTCACCTCCTTACTATAATACTCTTGAACTATCGTAAGCGCGTTTTATCACAGGTGTCTAGAGAAATAAAAGCCGCCCTAGAAGGGCGGGGCTTGTATCCCATTATTTTCGGTCAATCCCGAATCAAGCGATTATCAGCATAGGTTTCATCGGACTCTGCACTTCTCAATTACCCTAATCTTCTTAACAAGGCAAATCTTGCCTCTCCGTCCACCCCGAATCAAGCTATCATCGGCATAGCTTTCATCGGAGTCAGTACGCCTGTTCTCTATGTGACTCTTCCCAATCCCCCAACTAGGGATGGGTATTTTTAGTTTGGATGTTAATGAGCACCGAAACTTACCTGAATCACCCAACGTTTGGCCTGCTTTATCGAGTTTGCATGGTTGAAGAGAACCAGGAATTATTCACCACTCTCTATGCCCAACGCTTATTCTTTTTGGTAACCACATCTTCCGAAGGGCTGACCTTTGAACCCATTAGCCGTTCCGATGCTCGCCTGTTAGTGGAAAATCGCCTCCGCCAACTTCGTCGCATCGGCTCCTCAGCCGATATTGAGAAGCTTCAGCTTATCCATAAACAAACCTTTCTGTGACCCACTATCCTTTGGCTTTAGCTTGAAATTCAGGGATGGAACCATAATTCTACAAACGACAATCCGACATCCCCCAGCCTCTGGCATGTTCTAGGAGGATAATTGAGTTATCCGCATCTCAACTCTCAAAGCGAATGACTGGTTCCATTGCAGAACGTATTGCCACTGTGCGCGATCAACTGCCGGCAGGTGTCCGGCTAATTGCTGTCACGAAACAAGTTCCAGTGGACGCCATGCGCGAGGCTTACTTAGCTGGTGTGCGGGATTTTGCTGAAAGCCGCCTTCAAGAAGCGGAAGCCAAAATAGCTCAATTGAAAGATTTGCCAGACCTCAACTGGCATCTTATCGGTCATCTACAAAGCAACAAAGCAAAAAAAGCCTTAGAGCAATTTCAGTGGATTCATTCTTGTGACAATCTCAAGTTAGCCCAGCGACTGAATCGATTAGCGACTGAACTGTCATTAAAGCCAAATGTTTGCCTCC
Organism: Microcoleus sp. AS-A8; assembly: GCA_039962225.1. Taxonomy (NCBI): domain Bacteria; kingdom Bacillati; phylum Cyanobacteriota; class Cyanophyceae; order Oscillatoriales; family Microcoleaceae; genus Microcoleus; species Microcoleus sp. AS-A8. The sequence goes on along the minus strand of JAMPKV010000002.1, from coordinate 309,440 downwards.
AAGTCAAAGTTGTGCCTGATCCAGACAAATTCGGTTGGAGCATACCTGAGCTGTTAGCAGATTTACCTGAACTCGATCAGTGCACGGCGTTACAAATTCGCGGGTTAATGACGATTCTGCCACTGGGATTATCTCCAGAGGAAAGTCTACAGGTCTTTGATCGTACCCGTGAACTGGCTCTCAAGATTGGCCAGCAAAACTGGTCGAATCTTCACATGCAGGAGCTATCGATGGGAATGTCAGATGATTACCTTCTGGCCGTGCAAGCGGGTGCTACCCAAGTGCGGTTGGGACGAATTATCTTTGGTGAACGCATGGCTTAACCTGACATATATGCCCCCCTCGATCTATGGGTCAAGCTATGAGCTAATATATTGCCAACACAACTCTGATGCATATTGTCACCCTTAAAATTGATTGGTATGTCTTGTGGGGTTTTGTACGACTACCTGCTTTTAGGAGGCTGATGTATACTTTTGGTTTATTTTGAGAGGCTTGTCAGGTGTGAGAATTATCAGGGGGCAGACTATATAAAAGCTATCTTCTGTTCTTTTCGCTCTAAACAAGTATCTAATCTATTAGAGACGGCTGCCTCCCAAATAACCGCTAGTCAGATTTTTAGCGTCAAACTTAAAGTTGTGATGGAGAGTGAACAATGAACAACATCTTTACCAAGCTCCGAGATTTTGTGGGTCTCAACGAGCCAGTGGAATACGAGTACGAGTATGAAGATGATGGGGATGCCTACCAAAATCTCTATCAGCAAGAACAGCCAGTTCAACCCGCGCCTCCCCCGGAAGAAGACCGTACAGCGCGTCGTCGCGTCCGGGAGCGCACCAGTGTAGTATCAGAAGCAGGAATGGGATCAACTTCAATGAATAACGTGATTGGGATGCCTGGAGCTGTCAATGGGATTTCGGAAGTTGCGGTGATCGAGCCGCGTTCGTTTGAAGAAATGCCCCAGGTGATTCAAGCCCTGCGAGAGCGTAAGTCGGTGGTTTTAAATCTGACCATTATGGACCCCGATCAAGCGCAACGCGCCGTAGATTTCGTTGCCGGTGGCACTTACGCCATTGATGGTCATCAAGAGCGAATTGGCGAAAGTATATTCTTATTTACACCGAGTTGTGTTCAGGTCAGTACGCAATCTGGTGTGGTTCACGAAGTGACTTCGCCGCAGATGCGTCCTAACCGTCCAGCGGCTCCTGCGCCTGCTTGGGCGTCTGAACAGGAGCGCATGGCTCAATAACAATTACGGAATTGTGGGATTTTAGACTCGCTCTAGAATCCAAAATCCAAAATCTAAAATTCTGTTAAGAGAGGGGCTGGGGTGGCAATCAAACTTGGCATAGTCGGTGGTGGGGTAATGGGAGAAGCTCTCTTATCCCGCCTGATTGCTCAACAGTTTTATCGCCCTGAGGATGTCCTAGTCAGTGAGCCACAAGTCCATCAACAGGAGTTGTTGGCGAAAAAGTACGGTGTCAATGTGACATCGAATAACCGAGTCGCAGGGGCGGTCTCGGATGTATTGTTGTTGGCAGTTAAACCCCAGGTTTTTGAGACGGTAGCGATAGAGCTGGCAGGGGGGGATTCTCAGCGTCCGGAGGGAAAGCCCCTGCCGATAGTGATTTCGATTTTAGCGGGTGTGTCTTTAAGTAAGCTAGAAGCAGCATTTGGGCATCAGCCAGTTATTCGGGCGATGCCCAATACCCCTGCAACAGTAGGGGCAGGAATCACGGCGCTCTCACCGGGAAAAGCGGTTAGTAAGAGCCAGATGGAACAAGCGATCGCTATCTTTGAATCGGTGGGCGACGTAGTGGAGGTACCGGAATCGTTGATGGATGCCGTAACCGCCTTATCGGGATCGGGACCGGCTTATGTGGCCGTGATGGTGGAAGCCCTCGCCGATGGAGGGGTTGCGGCTGGGTTACCTAGAGCGATCGCGTCTAAGTTGGCTCTCTCCACCGTCTTAGGAACAGCTAATTTGTTGCAACAATCTCAATTGCACCCTGCTCAACTCAAAGACCAAGTGACTAGTCCTGGTGGGACTACTATTGCGGGGATTGCTGAGTTGGAACGTGCGGGTTTCCGTTCTGCCTTGATTCAAGCCGTTCTAGCCGCGAAAGAACGTTCTCGACAACTGGGTCAGTAGGTTTGAGAGCTACTACGCCCTTGTAACCTTAAGTTTCGCAGTAGCAGTTTAAGTTTCAATGATAGAAAAATCGCGATCGCTTCGTGCTAGCCCTTGGAGTTAACGCCCTCGGCAGTGTCCCTTCGGTAATCGCTCTCGCCTGTTCGCGGATAGTTCAATGGCAACGTCACGGTAACGGTAGTACCCACCCCGACATCACTGCTCACGGCGATTTTTCCCCCCTGTAAGTCCACAGAACTTTTAACAATGGCTAGCCCCAATCCTGTTCCGGATAGAGCGCCGACATTGGTGCCCCGGTAAAACGACTCAAACAGGTGCGGTTGGTCTTCTAAAGGAATCCCGATCCCTGCGTCTTGGATGCTCAATATGGCTTGGTGTGGGTCAACAGACAGGTCAAACCGGACTGTCGTGCCCTCCGGGGAATATTTGATCGCATTCGAGAGCAAATTACTGATAATATATCGCAGCAATTTTTCGTCCATGTCAGCCTTAGCCATCATGGAACCTTGTGCTTCAGACGGAGCGTTACCGTGACTCGTAAAGAGCAGAGTGTGCAGGCTCCCTATCGTCAGTTGAAACTCTTCCACCAGTTCGCGGCAGAATTTTACTAAATCTAAGGGAGAAGGGTTAAACGCCTGTTTTCCCGCTTCGATTTTGCTAATCGTGAGTACATCATTCACAAGCTGGGTCAGAAGATGGACAGCAGATTGAATGCGAGTGTAGTGCTGACGTCTTTTCTCTTGTGTAAATTGATCAATATAACGTTCGAGTAACTCGGCTGACGATAAGATAGTCGTGAGTGGAGTGCGGTACTCATGGGAAACCATCGCCACGAAACGAGATTTAAGTTCGTTGAGTTCTCTTTCCGTTTCCAGAGCTTTGTACAGTTCCTCTTCTGCTTGCTTATACTTCGTAATATCCTCCATTGTGGCTAGATGACGGAGTATATTTCCCTGTTCATCGAAGATGGTAATCGGCTGTAGCCGAGCCAAAAACCTCTCGCCATTTTTTCGGGCAAACCAGAGTTCAATATATTCCTTCTTGCCGGACATGGCCTGATCAAATTCTTGATAAATCTGATCGAGGTTGGCTAAATCCCAGTAAGGGTAAGGAGGTCTTTGACCGACGAGTTCTTCCACCGCATAACCACAAATTTTCTCAAAGGCTGGATTAACTAATAAAATTTCTCCTGATTCATCCGTTGAAATAATCCCAATCGGGGCATTTTTAATCAGGGTAGATAGTAATTCTTTTTCTTGAAATAAAGCTTCTTCAGTTTGTTGGCACTCAGTAATAAGAACCTGGGACGAACCGATGATTTGCGAAATTCGCCCATCGGCTTCAAACATCGGTGACAGCGTGGTGATTAACCTGCAACGCTCACTATCCACCTCCAAGGATTCTTGATAACTAATGGGTTGGCGTTGCTCTAAACAGCGGCTGTAGTTCGCATAAAAGCGGTCAGCGATGTCTGGAGGAAAACAATCATGAGGGGATAACCCGACTAAGGCATTCGGGGGTAACGACAGCATCTTGACATAAGCTGGGTTGGCTGTGACAAACCGGAAGGTTATGCTTTCTGCTGCGCTGCTGTCAAGCGTCTCGACCTTTACCACAAAAATGCCAGTGGAGATAGTATCGAATACATTCTGTAACAACGTCTCTGTGTCTGACATTATGTCTATGTATGGCTATGACTTCTCCGATCACCAAACGGTAGTTTGACGTAGGGCTTCCACGAAGAGGTTAATTGCTTTGCACCTCTGTCGGCAGGGGTTGCCCAATTTGAGGTTCGGTACCGGCAAGAATACGCTGAATATTGCTACGATGCCTGACGACGACGTACAAGGCAGCCGCACTCGCAAACAGTTGGTAGGAAAGTGGGGCACAGAAGAGAATCATCAGGATTGGAACTGCGATCGCGGCTGTAATTGAACCGAGGGAAACCATGCGGAACAGTGCCAACACCATAGCAAAGACCCCTAAAGCTCCTAATCCTACAGACCAAGACATGGCGAGTAAGACCCCTAAACCTGTAGCGACCGATTTGCCCCCCGTGAAGTTAATCCAAATTGATTTACTGTGACCCAATAAGGCCGCGAAGGCGGAGGCGGCCACTAACCAAGGTCTCCAGGTTGCAGGCAAGACGGGCGTCTGTACCAAGGCGTAGTAACCATGAACCAGAGCGATCGCAGCGACTCCTTTGAGAGCATCAATGAGTAAAACCAGCAGTGCAGGGCCTTTCCCCAGTGTTCTAAGCACATTCGTCGCCCCCGTAGAGCCGGAACCTTGTTCCCGAATATCAACGCCCTTAAGTAGGCGTCCTGCCAGATAACCCGTGGGGATCGAGCCTAGCAAATAAGCCGCGATGAACAGTAACCCACTTACACTCAACTCAATCGCCATATGACCTCCCTAATTAAGCTTTTCTTGTGACTACAAGACTTTCTCTACTCATCAATACTGGTAGAGGGGCATCTGTTGAGGATCGGGAGCAAAAGCCAACCACAGAGGAAATTGCAGCATGGAGAGATTAATTTGGTCTTCTGTCTCATCAACGATAATCAGGGGTAGCTGCTTTTGAGCTAGCAACCGATCTGCTTTTTGCACCAAGACGGGGGCTTCCTCAAACAAAGTAACACCCTGTTCCGGGCCAAAATCGCTTCTGGAGATGCCCAGACAGTCCTGCAATCCTCGCCGCCATTCTCCCAGTCGTTCGGGAGTGTTGGCCAGGATGAGAGTACGCTGCCGATTGCCGTATAGCGTATGCAAGACAGAAATGATGGCGGAGGCAATCAAAATATTTTGTAAGCGACTGCCCATGGTTTTGATTGCCCCCCGACCCCCTTGGGTAAAAAACCAATTAGAGACACGTTCAGCGTGAATCGGTTCAAAGGTGCGACGCAGTTGCCAGGAAGGGCCATAGTAATCGGGCAGCGATCGGTATTGGTCAAGGATGTTACGAATCTGTTTGGTTTGCTCTTGAAAACCCTGTTCGGCAAATTTAGGCATTGGAGCCTTGTCCGGTTGCCGGGACTCTTCCCTAACTGGTTTAGGCGGTTCTGAAGGAGGGGTGAGTTCCAATTGCTCTGCGGCACTCGCTAAGTCTTGTAAACTCCCCACCAAATAATCTTTAAAGCCTTGCACCCGAATCGCTAACTCTTGAGAAACACCAGCAAATGTGGTTCGCATTTCAGTCCGGATGCGCTCTCGGCGACGTTCAAGCTGCTCAATGGAAATTTGCAGCGCCTGTTTACGTTGCTCTAGCTCCTGCACACCCTCTTGTACGATCTGTTCTACAGCCGCTTGGGTTTTTGCCAACTGCTCAGAAAGAAGTTGGACTTGAGTTTCTTGTAAAAGAGCAATTTTCTGTCTCAACTCTTGCTCTTGACGCTGAAGGTCAGCCACAGTTTGAGTTAAATTAGTCACCGCCTCTTGCTCTAAAGGCTGCGCTGATTCGGATTTTTGACTTTGTTCCTCTAGACTGGTCAATTTCCATGCTCTGTCGGACAGCCCTGGGTCCGAGGAGATCAACAGATCGAGCCGAGGCTGATCATCAGCTAGCTTTGCCGATAATTCATCTGTAGGAGTTAGCGGCTCTAGTTCGTCTAAGGCTTCAGCTTCTAATTCTGGCTGTTGCTCCTCGAAGGCTTCAACAGCTACCTTTTTGACAGGCTCTTGTTCGGGCGTTTGTGTTTCGTCTGAATTCATTTAATAACTAAATACTTAACAACTAGCAACTGACTCAAATTCTTGGACAGCGTTGCTCCAGGCAAGTTCTTAACATTTTTGGGTCAAACAGAATGGGCAGAAAGTGGATACTTTTGACTTCTTTGAAGTAAAACAAAATGGGCACCGACGGCCAAAAAATCCGCCAATTTTGCCATTCCTGATAGGGAAAACGCCGAATCATTGTCTCTGAGCGATAAATATCCAGAGCTGTTTCGGTAAATTGCAGATGGATGGTTGCGGCCTGAAACAAGAGGAAAAGCCCAAAAACAGCAATGACTAAACTCACCCAGATTTGGATGAGCAGCATGGGCACGGCGGCAACGATTAAGACCAAAGGCAGTGTGTAGCTGGGGGAGAGTTCAACGGTTTGGGTGGAGAGAGGAGAAGAGGTAGCAGAAGTCACTTGGCTTAAATCCCGTTATCATAAACGTCTTTAATATCTTTTTATTCTAAAGCGTCTCTACCTCCTGCCGATGGCTACAAGTATTGGTGAGTCGCAATTTCATGTTATACCCAGTTACATTTTTGCCGTAAGGCGCTCCAGGCGGAGCGGCTCTGTCACGGGGTTAATCTCCACCAATCACCGCGCTACCCGTCCCTTGAAACATGATCCAGGATAAGAAAAAGTTGGTAATAAAGATCGCCAATAGGGCAGTGACGACGGCTGTGGTGGTTGATTGACCGACGCCTTTGGCACCACCGGTTGTGGTTAACCCCCAACTACAACCAATGATGGCAATCAATGCCCCAAAAACCACAGCTTTGAGCGCAGCACTGACCAAATCCCAGACTGTCAGAAAATCACGCGCGGAATCGAGAAATACATCCTGGGAAATCCCATAGAGACTCTCTGCAATCAGGACTCCACCTGCCATGCCCAGAATAATCGCGAGAATCGTCAAAATTGGCAGCATCAGGCAGCAGGCAATGACACGAGGAATCACCAGGTAATCAATCGGGTCAGTTTTGAGCATATAAAGCGCATCAATCTGCTCTGTCACTCGCATGGTGCCAATTTCAGCGGCAAAGGCTGAACCCACTCGTCCGGCCAAAATTACGGCAGTTAGCACAGGAGCAAGTTCCCGACTCAACGCCAGTGCCAAAACCCCTCCGACGGCACTCGTGGCACCAAAATTGATGAATTCTCGCGTCACTTGAATGGTAAACACAGCACCGATAAAACCGGCTGTAATCATGGCGATGGTTAGGGAAGCGGGCCCCACTAAGGCCATTTGATCCAGGGTATTCCGCCGATGGATCTTCCCGGCTAGGAGATGAAGCATCACTTGACCACCCAAGAAAATCGCTTCCAGTAAGCGCCGCGTCCACAACCCTAAGCTGGAACTACTAATTTCACTCATTGTCATTAGTCCATCAAGGGTTGCAGGTTAACAGATTAGAACATGCAACATTCAACTTCCTAACATTTAACCCTCTAACCTTATTTGCCACCATTGGATTCTACCCGGAAGCGCTCCACTGAGGTTAGGAGGTCTCGCGCCACACCCACCAGATTTTGCAGGGCACCAGATACCCGTTGGGCTTCTTGGGAGGTTTCTTGAGCCGTCAACTCCACCGATTGCATCACTTGGGCAACCGCACGGGATGTTTCTGTCTGCTCTACGGTATCGGCGGCGATGGAACGCACTAAGGCGTCGATGCGATTGGAGACTTGAACGATGTCTTCAAGCGATCGCTTCGCTTGTTCCGCCCGTTTGGTGCCGTCAATCACCTGCTGGGTGCCTTCCTCCATTGCTGTCATGACGGAGCCGGTTTCGCTCTGAATTTGCAGCACGATTTGTTCGATTTCCTTCAACGCCTTGGCCGAGCGATCCGCGAGTTGTCGCACTTCATCAGCAACAATCGCAAAACCGCGACCCGCTTCCCCAGCTCTGGCCGCCTCAATACTGGCGTTGAGTGCCAGCAAATTGGTGCGGGAGGCAATCTGAGAAATCAACGCCACAATTTTGGAAATCTCCTGAGACGATTCGGCAAGCCTCTTGACTTTCCTCGTGCTTTCTGCTACTGTCTCACGAATTTGTAAAATCCCGGCTACTGTGCGTTCTACGGCTTCGCCCCCTCTCACCGCCGTTTCTGAGGCGGTGCGGGCGACGTCCTCCGCTTCTCTGGCCGCCTCAGCCACCCGCTGAATGGAATCGGTCATCACCTGCACAGAGTTAAGCGTAACCGCCAGTTCTTCCGCTTGCCGCAAAGCATCCGAAGACAGACTGCGGGCAAAGGTTTCAGCATCCGCAGAACCCCTATTGACCTGCTTCGCTGCCTGCGACACCTGTTGCACAATTTCCCGCAGGTTTTGAATGGTCAAGTTAAAGGAGTCGGCGACTGCGCCTAAAACATCAGCCGTCACTTCCGCTTGTACGGTTAGGTCACCTCGCGCCGCGCCTTCCACGTCATCCAGCAACCGAATTACTTGACGTTGTAGGTCTTCTTTCGCCTGTTCTTGCTCTTCTGCCTTGCGCTGTGCTTCGCTCATACTAGTCAGGATGACCCGCGACATCTGATTAAAACTCGTCGCGAGCTGACCAAATTCATCCTCGGAATAAACGGTGGCGGTCACATTTAAATTTCCCTGAGAAACCGCCTCAAACTGAGATTGCAGGTCACTCGTCGCCCGTTTAATCTGCTTTTCCGTCACTCGACCCAGAAGCAAGGTCGTACCCAAACTGGCGGCACCGGCGACCAAGCTCATCGCCCAGCCAGTACTCTTGAGCCGTGAAATAACCGCCTCTTGATTGGGGCCGGGAGCCGTACTCGCCGCAATGTTACTCACAATAGCCACCGCTACGGCTGAGACAGCACCTGTGATCACGGCTGTCCACAACTGCTTACGGTTGAGTGAAGCATTTTCAAAAAAGGCCAACCAACCCTGCTCTACATTGACAATGGGTTCGTTGTCAGCTTCTTTTGTTTGGTTAAAGATGGGAATTTGTTCAGCGGGGTTATTGATACTAAACATCTCCTCTTCGCCACCGGACGAACGATAGCCCGAACGAGACGTCTCGATATCACCCCCCTCACTTAAACCCAGTCCACCCGTAGCCCCCAGTACAGCTCCACTGTTGCTCAAAATATCAAAATCCGCGTCATCAGCCCCTTCAGGCGACATGTCGTCTTGAACGCCGAGAGAGAAATCAGGGATTGACCCTAAATCGTCGTCAAATACGTCGAACTCATCCAGGAAACCCTCTCTAGCACTTGGACGGGACTCCATTCCTGTAATGGTTTCTTCCTCGGCTTCAGTGCCTTCGTCCATCACGAAGGTTTGATTCCCAAAGGCTTCGTCGAAGGTGTCAAAGTCAAAGTGGTCTGAAGAGTTGAAACCATTCTGGTCATAAGTTGAGTCAAACGCCGGCTCATCCTGAATCGAGTTGCCTTCTTGTAAGGATTCCGCCGCATTCGAGCGCCGCTCATTCAAGTATCCCAATTCGTCTCTATCGATGGCGAAGGTATTATCTAGATCCTCCGACCCCATCAACAGCGTTTCGTCCTCAAAAACCGGGTAGCCTGAGTTAAATGGCTCACCGATTTCTTCGTC